>DAOOVO010000120.1:0-11303 GCA_035370245.1 Pseudobacteroides sp. | reverse complement strand
AAAGATCGATATTACCTGTTTTTAACAGGAGTTATTGCAGTGGAATCAATAATAGCATTCACACTTTCACCCCAGGGTATAATCGATAAATTTGAAAGATATACGCCCTCTTTGGAGACCAGAATTAAAGCTATTAGAACTGCCATAAGTCTGGGCTACAAGATCAGAATATGCCTTGATCCCATATTTATAAATCCGGAATCCGACTCTCTTTACGAACCGTTTTTTAAGTATATTTTTGAAAAAATCAATCCCGATGATATTTTAGATCTGGGTTATGGCTTTTTTAGAATGTCCCGTGATTTTTTTAAAAGAATTGAGTCCAAAAGCAATTCCAGGCTTTTTGCACAGAATTACAGCCATTATAATGATGTAGTGTCATACCCGCCGGATATTCAAAATGAAATAAAAGCAAAGCATATTGATATAATTTCAAAATACATTGGAAAGGAGAAAATTTTTGCATTATGAAATCAGCAATATTAACGGGTGCATCAAAGGGTATAGGGCTGGCTATGACAAAGAGACTGGTATCCTTAGGATATAAGGTCTATGGCCTGTCACGGTCAAATGAAATTCCTTTTTCACATGAATGCTTTATACCTGTAAAATGTGATTTATTAAATACCGACCAACTTCTATCAACAATTACAAACATACTGGAAAAGGACCCTCATATAAATATTTTAATAAATAATGCAGGTATAGGCTTCTTTGGGCCTCATGAACAGATAGCCGTCAAAGACATCCAATCCATGATCCGGACCAATCTGGAGGTCCCCCTTATACTCTGTCAGCTTCTTTTAAGGACGCTTAAAAAAAACAAAGGAATGATTATTTCAATATCATCCGTGACTGCAAAAAAAGTCAGCACTCATGGATGTGCATACGCTGCTACTAAAGCTGGGCTTTCACACTTCTTTACAAGTCTCTTTGAAGAGGTTAGAAAGTCGGGTGTTAAGATTACAACCATCCATCCTGATATAACTAAAAGCAATTTTTATGATTCCCTTGATTTTACTTATGCAGACGAAGAAGACGCAGCAATTACGGATGAACAAATTGCCGATGCACTTGAATACGTGCTTTCAAACGGCAGCAACGTTGTTGTAAGTGATATAACACTTCGTCCTCAGCTAAACAGGATTAAAAGAAAGTAATACATAGCTTCTTTGAATATAGAATATTGCATTTCTTTTACATTAAATATATACTTATTATATAAATTTAATGATAAAGAATTTTAAAAAGGGTGCATTATTTACACATTATACAAGTATTTTCGGATATAATCAATTCGGCTTTTTAAAATGTACCATTGACCAGTCAATTGCTTGCTAATACTTGATGTGAGATTGGCTCAAAAAGTTTTTGGATGTAATGGTTGTAAAGATTACGAAAAAAAGAGTAACGAAGTAATTTACTCAATAATATTCCTGTATATCAGGCAGCTTTAAAAGCTGCCTTCTAAGTTGTGGAAATTTTCTTCTTGTATACTGTTGTAACAAAGATTATTATAAGTATTAGCAGTAAAATTAATATTTATTGTGAAATTGAAGTTTTTAGGAAGTGAGATGTTTTTATGAAGCGATTTTTGGTTTGTATACTGATAATGTCCTTAATTCTGAATTTATTACCTTTTAATTTATTTTACGGCTTTGCCGATACTGAAACCGATCCAACTCAGCAGCCTTCAGCACCGTCTTATTGGTGGAAGGATATTTTTGCTAATAATAGAACTTTTGTTGGAATTCTCAACGATGGAAGTCTCTGGCAATGGAATAACTACTTTCCTCATCTGGAACCTTATGAATCAAACGAAACTCAACAAGTAAACAATATTCGCTCATCCCCCGTAAAAATACTTGAAAATGCTGTTGATGTATCTATAGGTTATTTAGGAAATATTCTTGCCCTTACAAATGATAATAAGCTTTGGTCATGGGGTGATAATTATTACGGACAGGTAGGAGACGGTACTCAAACTTACAGGCACAAGCCTGTATGCATTATGAACGATGTATATAAAATATATACCGACGACTATGCTCATTGTTTTGCAATCAAAAATGACCAGACACTCTGGAGATGGGGTAGTAGTAATGATGGTGGTATAAATCCATATACAACACCTGAAAAATTAATGGACGATGTAATAGAAGTTGCAAGCGGCTCTGATTTTACATTCATTTTGAAAAATGACTATAGTCTTTGGGAATTGGGATATAGCCTTGTGAAACCATTCGATGACAATTCAGATATCAGCGGTCAAGTACCCGTCAAGATTATGGATGATGTCAAGATAATAAAAGCACTGGATAATTCTTTCTATGCCATCAAGCAGGATAATTCATTATGGACATGGGGTGATAATCAATTCGGTCAATTGGGTCACAGTGAAGACTTAAGCTATACATGGAAATCTCCTGAAAAAATATTGGATGGTGTTGCAGATGTTTTTCCTGCTACTGAATCAGCATATGCATTGATGCTTGATCATTCGGTGTACTCATGGGGTAAAAACGAATACGGTCAATTGGGAAGATATACAGAGGCAGTTTTAGATACTCCCGGAAAAGTAATGGACAACATTAAAGAATTATCGGCAATAGATACACATGTTCTTGCTTTAGATAACACAGGTTCTTTATATGGTTGGGGATATAACTGGAATTATCAGCTTGGAATAAACGAATCCTCCGAAAACGAACTAAATAATAATGTTCACACTCCAATTCTTATTTCCAATAACGTATCAAAATTTACAACTACTTACACCACAAGCTGCTTTATTGATAATTCAGGTCAACTCTTCATGTTAGGCGAAGCATACGGTACAACTCACAAATATCCCGTATCCGTACCTATTGAACCCTTTGTAATCAGTGCAACTTTATTAGGTAACATGATTGAAGTATATTTGTACGGCATTGATGCCGAATCTGTTGTGCCTGAAGATTTTACAGTTAACAGCATAATAGACGGATTGTCACAAGCTGTCACATTTGACATATATAGCTATGACAGCAGCTTAAATACAGTTACCCTTAAAGTGCCTGAAATAACTCCTCCCAATACGGATACAAAAGTTGCATATAGCATATCCTACAGGGGTAATTTGGATGAAATCACAAATGAAAATATTACTCCTACACCTGTATTGCCAACTGTTACACCTTCAGCATCACCAAGCCATTCTACACCTACATCTACACCTACCAAAATACCTGCTACATACAATAACACAGTAAACTACTCTAATGTCACAACAACTAAGCCATCCGATACTCCAACACCTACATCCAATGCAACACCTACATCCATTACAACTCCTTCATGGACTACAGCACCGATAGATACCCCAATGCCCGGTTTCTTCGTGTCTGAAGCCGATTATAATAAAAAATTGGATGAGTTTGAAAGAGAAGTGAAAAAAATTACTGATCAATTTAAATACATTGAAGACCAGTATGATGACATGAGTGAATTATTGATTAAAAAAGCCGAAAAAGTTATTGAAGATATAAGCCTTAGAAGAGTTGAAATTGTTAATGATAATATGGATATAACAAATAATCTCATATTGCCTCAAAGCCAGATAGTTAAGGAAGCCAAAGATGATATACAAAGTATTTTAAAGAATTATTTAACTGAAGATATCAGAGAGATCAATGCACGTGTCAACATATTGGTAGACGGATACCATAATAAAATAGACTTGAATTATAATAAAGATATTACGGAAATAATGAAGGATAAGATAGATGTAAAAGTTTCTACAAACCTTGGTAATATTACTCTGCACAGCAATTATATTGAAAATCAATTAAAAGACAATCTGACAATATCATTAACTGAAAGCAAAAAAACATCCATCGATATTAAAAATGTAGTTAGCGGTAGAATAAACTTAAGATTCACAAGCCCTGCATCGGGAACAATAAAAAAGCTCAATGAGAAAATAGGCTATGAACTTCCATATGGCAGCGGTAATCCTGAGTACAGTACCATACTTCATGAATCGGACGGCAAAATCCAAAACATGGGTGGCCATGAGGATTTAGAATATAAAACACTTCGCATTAACACCGCATTTGCCGGCGATTATTTCGTCGTAGAAAGCGAAAGTTCCTTTGAAGATATAGGCAAAGAAAGTCCTGAAATGAAAAAAGCTATAGAAGTACTTGCTTCTAAGGGTATAATAAGCGGACGAAACAGTACTACCTTTGACCCAAATGCATACATCAGCAGAAGTGAACTTACAAGTCTTCTTGTAAAGAGTTTGAACTTGATAGATTATGACGCAACCAACAATTTTATTGATGTTTCAAAAACCGCATGGTATTACAACGCTGTGTCAATTGCCTGCAGCGTGGGAATAATACATGGCTATGAAGACAATACTTTTAGAGGAAACAGAGTTATAAACAGACAGGAAATACATAAAATATGTGCCGCCACTCTCGCCGAAAAAGCCGGATATTATTATCCCAAAAATCTGGACAAATACTTGAATTTCGCAGATAAGGCCAGCATACCCGATTGGGCTAGAAAATATGTTGCCCTTGGAAATAGAGAAGGCTTGGTCGTTAAAAATTCCGACAATTGCTTTAACGGTAGCGGGTCATGTACAAGAGGTGAAGCGGCGATAATTATATATCGACTTTACAAAAAACTGTAAACTAGGAATGCCGAAGAAATCGGATGTTATTTCTTCGGCATTAGCTACACATTTCATAAATACATAAGCGGAACTTGACCGTCAATTGCAAGAACTAATCTTCTTTCAACCTCATACCAGTTAATAATTTCCCACCAGGTGTCTATATATTTTCTTCTTTCATTCTGGTAATCGAGATAATATGCATGTTCCCATACATCACACACCAAAATGGGTATCCCGCTCCATTGGGTTAAATTCTGATGTTTTTCCGCTTGAAGTATTTCCAATCTTCTCCATGCCGGCTGCCATATCAAAATCCCCCATCCGGATCCCTCTACCTTCTCTGTGGCATTTTTAAATTGCTCTTTAAATGCATCGAAACTACCGAAGTAACTATTAATAAGAGGTAATGTTGTAACACCAGGCTGTCCCCCCGTTCCTTTCGGTGCCATAACCGTCCAATATATGCTATGTAAAATATGACCTGAGCCCTGAAATGCCAGTTCATTTTCCCAGTATTTAATATATTCATAATTATTTTGCTTGCGTGCCTCAACAAGTTTTAATTCTGCTTTATTCAATCCTTCTACATAGGCCTTATGATGCTTATCATGGTGGATTCTGAGTGTTCTTCCGCTTATTACAGGCTCAAGGGCATTATACGCGTATGGAAGCGAAGGCAGTTTGTGCTGTCCCGGAAGAACCATTGAGTACTGCATAAAAACTCCTCCTTGATTGAAATTATTTACTGCATATTATTCAGCCATATTGCCCATTGTGTCATACTAAACAGATTCAGTATAAAAATTGTTTAATTAATCATGATTTACATTTTTATGTTTTGTAAAATAAATATTCCATTTTCTGTTGAAATATTAGCTACATAGTATATAATTATAGTAGGTACATGTAATATATACTTTACGTTTTTTTAATCTATTTTAATAATTAACCGGGAGGTAATATTTATGTTTTCCAACAGAACACCCAAATATTTAATATCAATCTTATTAATTATCCTAACAGCAACAATATGCTTCATTCAGATCTTTGCTGTTACAACAACCCCAGAACCGATAACCGGTTCATATCCAACTGATGTATATGATATGGAATGCTATATAAAACCTGATATTGACACGACAGAACCCCTAGCCTTTAAGGATTTCCAAATCCAACTCTCTTACTTAAATAACATCAAACTTCAAGAAAAGACCAATCAAAATGGATATACCGTATTTAATGCCATCTACACTTATCCCTGGAAGGCAACAATTAGCAAGCCGGGATTTTTAACAAGGACAATCAGCATCAACGAAAATGGAAGAATTGGAACTGCAGAAAACGCTGTACCAATGTGGGCAGGTGACATGAATCAAGACAATGCCATTAACATGTTAGATATAGTTGATATTGCAAAGAGTTTCGGCAAAACATCTGAAGATTCAGATTTTAATACAATTGCTGATTTCAATTGTGACAACACAATTAATATATCCGATGTTATCATTGTATGCAAACATTTTAATAATGTATCTGGAGATTATCCGGATATAGTTGATAATACAATTATTTCTCCAACACCAACTCAAACGCCAATCCCCACCTCTATATACCCTATATTTCACAAATTTCCGTATAATGTAACAACTGAACTTACAACAAGTGATATCACTTGCGATTCTATTAATGTGTCATTAGTTGTAAGCATAAACAATAAATCTTATATGTCAGGCCTAAAAGCAAATTTTATTTATTGGCCTAAAAGCAGTCCTGAATCAAAGACTAGTATAATAGTACCTATTTCAAAGGAGTCTCAAAATTACAACGATATAAATATATTGAGTACTCAATTAACCGGACTGTCTGCAAATACAACATACTGCTTTAAAATCATCGGAACAATTGCTCGTTATGGAGAAATGCAGACTGGTTCTTATGAGTATTACTGGACCCATGGTGCTTACGAGACATATATAAGCGACATATTTGAATTTAATACGCTTCCTTAAGTAATTCCCCTTTATCATTTTTTCTATTATTATTTCTAATACAATTAATAACAATTATGTTTATTGCAAGCAGTAATTTTAATATATATAATAATACAACAAATATACTTATGTGTATTTTACTGTAATTAAATCAGACTAAAATGTCTAATTTGTTAAATTTAAATTAGAGGGGGAGGATTAATATGTTAAAAAAATCAGTTGTGTCAGTCTTTTTTGTTTTTGTCCTTACACTGGCAAGCAGTACATGCTTCGGTGCACAATTACTGAAGCGAACAGATTTTACCGATGGCTTCAGCTCACCTTGGAGACTTTTATCAAGCGACTCAAATTGGGCATATTCCTATGTGAAAGATGATAGTCTTATTGTACATATGGATTCGAAGGGCATAAACAGATGGGATATCGCTGTTGTACATGAAGATTTTAGTCTTTATGAAGGTCAATTGTATCAACTGAATTTTAAGATTGTTGCATCAAAAAATTGTAAGGTATATGCAAGAATTGGCGATAAGAAAGAGCCATACGGTGATGCATGGAATAATAATTGGAGTTACTTGAGTCTTATTGCCGACAAACCTCTAGAAATCAATACAACATTTACAGCAGATAAGGATTATAAGGATGCACAATTGACATTTCAGTTAGGAGGAGAGTTAACCGGATCATTACCTTACGAAATAAAGATCATTAGTGCTTCAATTATCGGATACTCACCTAATCCCGATCCAACTCCAACCCCCGTAATGGATATAAGGGTTAACCAGTTAGGATATTACCCCGATTCTGTCAAAAAAGCAACTATAAAGACAACAAATCTTTCTCCAATAAAATGGGTTCTTGAGGACAGCCAGGGCAATGCCGTCAAATCAGGCAATTCAATTCCATTAGGCCTAGATCATGCATCAGGAGAAATTGTTCAAATAATAGACTTTTCAGATTATAAAACACCGGGTACCGGATACAGACTATACGCCGGCGATGCGTCAAGCTTTCCTTTTGACATAGGAAATAATATTTACTCAAAACTGCAATATGATGCATTAAAATATTTTTACCATGCAAGAAGCGGTATTGAAATCAAAATGCCTTACTGTGAGGAATCTCAATGGGCCAGACCTGCAGGACATGTTCCCGATAGAGCATTTTATTCAGGCGTTACCACCCAAATAGATCAGCATATGCTTGATGTTACAGGCGGATGGTATGACGGAGGATCTTCAACAAAGTATCTGCCTTATAATGGGATGGCATTATGGAAACTACAGAACCAATATGAGAATGCTTTAATAACAGGAAAGTCCGATGCCTTTAAGGACAATACAATGAATATTCCCGAAAGTGGAAACGGATATCCCGATATACTTGATGAAGCACGCTGGGGATTGGAAGGTCTTTTAAAGATGCAAATCCCCCAAGGCAAAGATAAAGCCGGAATGGCATCTTACTTAGTTTCAAGCAATATCATTTACATGACTACTTCAGGCATGCCAATAACAGAAAGGCATTATCATCAACCGACAACAGATGCCACTCTTTACCTCGCTTCGTGTGCAGCACAAGCTTCAAGGCTTTGGAAATCAATAGACAGCGATTTTTCAGAAAAATGCCTTCTTCAAGCTGAAATTGCTTGGGAAGCAGCAATAAAAAATCCAAAAGAATATCAGACTAACGCAAGTGTTACGACAATTTCAAGTCCATATTCTGACGATTATTTTGATGATGAATTCTATTGGGCAGCTTGTGAATTGTATATAACAACAGGAAAAAGCGTATATCTTGATTATATGAAAAGATCAAAATATTTTTGTCAGATGGCTTTAGATATGCTGGAAAGTATAGGGCCCGATTATACTGCAGGTCTTGGTACAATTTCGCTGGCACTAAACAAAGCTGATGAATTTCCCGAAACAGTGAAGAATATAATCAAAACGGCTGATTTATACCTTTCTGTTCAAGATGGACAGGGCTATGGCATGCCTTTAGCTGAAAGGAAGATTTCTTCTCCGTTTTATTACAATAAGTCCGAATTGGAAGGATACCCTCAAGCCTCCAACCTTCTCGGAGCAAATAATGCGATAGTCATGGCATACGCATATGCATTAACCGGAGACAAAAAGTATGAAAATGGTGTAAGCCAGTTCATGGATTACCTTTTAGGCAGAAATCCCATGGTTAAGAGCTATATTACAGGTTATGGCGAAAACCCGGTATTAAACCCAAGCCACGAATCATTTGCATATCAGGATGATCATAGTTTACCAAAAGCTCCTGGAGGATTTTTAGTTAGCGGTGCAACTTCACTCATTAATGCTAAGAATAACACAAAAGATGGTGACCCTAACTACTTACCTCCTCAAAAATGCTATGAAGATGATTATTACAATGACTTGACCAATGAAGTAAATGTAGATCTTAATGCATCACTTGCATGGTTAACTTATTTTGAAGAAGCTAAAGGCATTATTCCTACATCTTCATATAATCCTGTTCCAGCTGATATAAATGAAGATGGAACAGTTGATATGAGAGACGTTATAATAATGGCAATGGCTTTTAATACAACATCAAAAGATCCAAATTTCAATGAAAGATGTGACTTGACAAATGACGGAGCAGTAAATATGAGCGATGTAATGGCTTTGGCAATGATGTTCGGTTATTCATATAAGCCCCACGAACCAGGCACAGTATATATGCACTAATTCTTCAAGCTTAGAAGGAAGAGGGTGTTGCATTACAGATTAATAATTGTAATGCAATGCCCTTTTTTTATTGGAATGTGATATACTTTATCCTTAAAACGTTATCTTCTAATTATTGCTCTTGAAAAAAGGGTACACTAAATAAACGACACACACTTCGCTACTTATTCCTTAGATAATTTTCTATTTATGCTGTTTTTAGTGGATGCAAATAAGTAGAGCATCGTTCTGACTGAATTTTATTGTGCAGTTTATTTACATTATGTGCTAAACCAAGAAGAATACATTCTGCTAAAATATTCTTTTTCCCTTTACACAAGAAACGTCTGAATCCCATATCCTGTTTTATTTCCCCAATAACCCCTTCAGCCTGAATACTACGATTCATTCTGAGCTCGGTTCCTTCATCACTGAGGATTCTTTCTAAGGCTTCCTCACGTTTTTTCTTGAATAGTTTTGATATTTCAAGACGTTTGGTTCGTTCTTCCAGTGGCTTTTTGCTATTTCCCTTAATGCATTTTGATTTGAAATTACATTCTCTACAATCTTCGCATGTATAGCAGGTTTTTTTACTTATATATCCTGTTTTGCTTTTGCTGAACCTTGTTCCTGTTACTACAAGCTTTTTTCCATTGCTACATATGTAAATATCGTTTTCTTTGTCATAGATCATATTTTCCTTTATACTAATATCTGCTTTATACTTACGTGTCCTACTAATTTCGTAATTGGATGGCTTAATAAACGCACACTGGTTGTTTTTGTCAAGATAAACATAATTTTCTTCGCTTTCATATCCTGAATCGGCAACTATATTTTTGTAAGTATACTTCAAATGACTCTTAATACTATCTAAGAATGGTATTAGAGTAGTTGTATCTGTTGGCTGTGGGCCAGCACTTATCCATACTATATATTCCGCATCTACTCCAAGCTGAATATTGTAACCAGGTTTTAATTGACCATTCTTCATAGCGTCTTCTTTCATTCTCATGAAGGTTGCATCAGTATCTGTTTTGGAAAAACTATTTCTTTCTCCCATGGTATGCAAATGCTTATTATATTTCTTAAGTCTTGATATGTATTCATCTAGCTGTTCTAATGTTTTTTGCAGAGGAGATTTTCTTTTTCCTATTCCATAGACAAATTCAATATCTTCATCCTTTTTTATTTTGCATAGTTTACGCCTGCAGGAATCTTATCCAATAATTTTTGCTGATTTTTAGTAACAGAACCCCTCCAGACAAAAGTATATTTGTTTGATGAAGCTTCAAATTTTGTCCCGTCAACAAAAAGGTTCTTCATTGAAAGCTCTCCACATTCAGCAAGTATTTCAGTAAATTGTGCCATAAGATTTTCTGATACAGGTGCAAAATGAAGACTCCTGAATCTTGCTATTGTAGTATAATTTGGAGCAGGAGCTCCTTCAAGAAGGTACATAAAGTTGATATCTCTTTTGCAAGCACTTTCAATTTTTCGAGTAGTATAACAATTATTCATATATGCGTAGAGCATGACCTTCAACATCTGTGTTGGGGTTGCTTGTTTTTTCCTTATACGGGAATAGGTCTTATATAATTCTCTTAAATCCATCTCCTCCACTATCTGACCCAGCAACCTTACAGAATCATCATTAGGTATCATGCACTCAATATTTAACGGTAATTTTAATTGATAGAAATCACCACGGATGGTATAATCTTTATGTGTTAAATTATTTAGTCGAATAAATACATTTTACACCAAATTCCGGACTTTTCGAAGTCCGGAATTTGCTTTATGCACAAAAGGAGCTGTTTCACTAAATTTCTTAGTGCAACAGCCCCTTTTAATATATTTAATATTTAATATCTAATATTTTATATTTAATATTTGATTCCACTGCAATAACTCCTGTTAAAAACAGGTAATATCGATCTTTGA
>DAOOVO010000119.1:0-11586 GCA_035370245.1 Pseudobacteroides sp. | reverse complement strand
TCAAAGATCGATATTACCTGTTTTTAACAGGAGTTATTGCAGTGGAATCAAAATTGTATCTTTCAGATAACGATAAAAAAATTGCTGGAGTTTGCGGTGGAATAGCTGATTACTTTGGAATTGATTCAACTTTAGTTAGATTGGTTTGGGTTTTATTAACTGTATTTGGCGGACTTTCCATATTATTTTATTTTGCGGCATGGCTTATAATGCCAAGAAGATATTTTTCATCAGAGAAATTCGAGTAATACATTTTTAACCAATTTCATATTTAACTAATTTCATATTAAAGAAATACCTCCCCCTACTATGCTTATTTTTGGTTCTCCTCACTTTCGCTAACATGCACTCACAAGGGGAAGTATTTCTTTAATCAATTATTAATCCTTACATAAAATATATTTCGAAACCAAATTATCTATATTTTCTTCTGTAAACTCATCAATCGTTATACCCTTTTTAAGCTCCCATGTCTCTATAAGAGTAGATGAGCCTTCTATTTCCAGCTTCTCTAAAGGACTTAACATTTCCATCTCTACTAGCTTACCGTTGGTATATGTTTCATAGGAAGAACCCGAATCGGGATAGTTCATACCTGAAATATATTCCGATCTTTTTATGAATAGGCTGCCATTTCTAATATAAGCCGCCCATCCTTCATCATTGTTTGTTCCCATTTTAAAAGACTCGTCTTTTGCAGGTCTTATGTCCAATACCACGTATTTGTCTAACCATGAAACACGCTCATCGTTTATACGGCTATAAGGCCATAGAACAATGGATCTGTTTGGCAAACTTCCCGTGCTGCTTTTTGAAAGTGGTATTATTTCCTTGCCCCCCGGTTCCATTACAGTTACAGTCCATGTTGACAGTTCCACAGGCCAGGCATTAAAGTTTGTCAATTTATGTACTATATTTACTTTATTACGATCAGGCTCAAGTGTAATATACATTTCCTTCTGAATTTGTGTCCACGGCTCAATCTCTTGTGTAACATGGATTCCATTTTCAATAATTTCATATTTCACAGGATTGTTATCTGCTATGTATGTCCTCGGTACGTTTTCCGGACTATGCCACAGCCTGTGCCCTCCCCTGATCATCCATTTTCCGTACTTTGAATCCACACTTATGTCGGCATTCTCACAAAACTCATTTTGTCCCCCAATAAAACCAAATCTAATAATTCTTGGGCCGAATTCCAACGTTACTACAAGATTTACCTCACTATTGGATATTTCAACACATTTTCCAAAGTGGGAATATGTAATCTCGCTAATTTTCACATTATTCATAGCACACCTTCTTTAAAATAATTATTATATCTTAAATAATATGATAAAACACTTTATACCTGTATTAAGCTGTCTACTCTGATAGAGTATGTTTTTCAGCAATAAAGGTATAAAGTGTTTGCTTTTACAAAATATTGAAATTTCTAGGATTTGTTATTATCCCATTATTACTTCAACATTGTGAGTACCCTTATCCTGGATATGGGGTATGAAGTTACCTTCCTTTTCTACTCCATCAATTATAACCTTCTTAACACCCTTATTTATTTTATTTGGGTTCTTTATTGTAATATTGTATACAGTATCTCTGAAAACCCTCTTAATTTTAATATTATCCCAATCCTTTGGAATACATGGATCAACAACAATTCCATCATAGTCAGGTTTTACACCTAATATCCATTTTGTTATTGCTTCGTAGTTCCATGCAGCTGTTCCCGTAAGCCATGAGTTCTTTGCTTCACCAGGCTTAACAGCATCCTTACCGGCAATCATCTGAGCATAAACATACGGCTCCATTTTGTGAATTTCGCTGATATCCTCAATGTATGCAGGAGCTATCTTTGAATAGTATTCAAATGCCTTTTCTCCTCTGCCTAAAACTGTTTCAGCAATCATTATCCATGGATTGTTATGGCAGAATATACCAGCATTTTCCTTGTATCCTGGAGGATATGAAGAAATTTCTCCCAGATTAAGATGATATTCACTATATGCCGGATGCTGAAGAACACAACCGTATTTTGTGTTAAGGTACTTGTCAACAGATTCCATAGCCCTTAAAGCTTTACCGCTTTCAACTCCGATTCCCGCCATTACGCAGAATCCCTGTGGCTCAATAAAGATTTTACCTTCTTCGTTCTCATCACTTCCTACTTTGTTTCCATAGTAGTCATAAGCACGCAGGAACCAATCCTTATCATATCCATGAGTTTCCACACATTCCTTCATCTTTTCAACTTCTTTAGTGATGCTCTCGCTCTTCTCTTTATTACCCAGCTTTTCATAAAGCTTTGCATACTCTTTTCCTATATAAACGAACATACCGCCAATAAACACTGACTCTGCAGTTCTTCCCTGCTTGTTCTGGCAAGTCTGGAAAGACTCATCAGGATTTTCAGAGAAGCAGTTAAGGTTCAAGCAGTCATTCCAGTCTGCTCTTCCTATAAGCGGCAATCCGTGAGGTCCTAAATTATTTAATGTGAAATTGAATGATTTCTCAAGATGCTCAAGCAATGTACCTGTGTTATTTGGATTGCAGTCATATGGAACCTGCTCGTCCAATATTGATAAATCGCCTGTTTCCTTAATATAAGCTGTAGTGGCAAGAATCAGCCATAATGGATCATCATTAAACCCTGATCCGATTTCATTGTTACCCTTTTTAGTAAGCGGCTGATACTGATGGTAAGCACTTCCATCTTCAAACTGTGTTGCAGCAATGTCAAGTATTCTTTGTCTTGCTTTATGAGGTATCTGATGAACAAATCCAAGAAGATCCTGGTTTGAATCTCTAAAGCCCATACCTCTTCCTATACCTGTTTCGAAGAATGAAGCACTTCTCGACATATTGAATGTAGTCATACACTGGTATGGATTCCATATATTAACCATTCTATTTAATTTTTCATCATGACTTTCAACTGAGTATTTCGACAACAAGTTGTCCCAATGCTTTGCCAAATCTGCCAAAGCCTTTTCAACCGCATTGTTGTCCTTATACTTTTCAATTAAAGCTAAAGCTTTTGTCTTATTGATAACTCCTTTAGCCGCCCATTTTTCTTCCGGTTTATTTTCAACATATCCCAATACGAAAACAAATACTTTTTCTTCGTTAGGAGCAAGCTTTACATTGATTCCATGGGATGCAATAGGATTCCATCCTGCAGCTATAGAATTTCTTGATTTGCCTTCAGCAACAACCTCAGGCTCATGCAAACCATTGAACTGTCCTAAGAATGAATCTCTGTCTGTATCAAATCCGTCAATAGGAGTATTTACACTATAAAATGCAAAATGATTGCGTCTTTCTCTGTAATCTGTTTTATGATAAACAACACTTCCTTCAACTTCTACAGCACCTATACTGTAAGTTCTTTGATAGTTTGTCATATCGTCATATGCATTATACAAACAGAATTCTATGAATGAAAACAATGAAATTTCTTTCGCACTGCTTCCGATATTTTTTAATGATACTCTGTGTATCTCCACATTATCGCCGAGTGGAATTGTGTAAGTAATTTCAGTCTGAAGGTTGTTTTTAACACCCTTTATTTTTGTGTAGCCAAGACCGTGTCTGCATTCATAGCTGTCAAGATCCTTTTTAACAGGCATCCAGCTTGGTGAATAGTATTCATTTCCGTCCTTAATGTAGAAATACCTTCCGCCATTATCAAGAGGAATATTATTATATCTGTATCTTGTTATTCTTCTAAGTCTTGCATCCTTATAAAAACAGTAACCTCCTGCAGTATTGGAAATAAGGCCGAACATATCATCGCTGCCTAAGTAGTTTATCCAGGGATATGGAGTTTTCGGCGTATTTATGACATATTCCCTGTTTTTATCGTCAAAGTATCCAAACTTCATTCTGTAAGCTCCTTTCAAGTATTTAAAGACACATTCTATATATTTAACATCTAAATGTGTAATTATGATTTTTTGTATTCACTTCAAAACAAACTTTAACCCTTCAAAAAACTTGTACCTACAAAAAGACCATTATAGGGTGTAAATTTTATATAAAAAACCTTATAACAGCCTTATATCCAAAATTTATTTAGTTTAATAGCAACTTAAAATAAATAAATATTCAAAAATTATTCTTTTACAGCTCCAGCTGTTAATCCGCCTATTATATATTTAGAACAGAATGAGAACACAATCATAACAGGCAGCATTGACATTGCAATGGCAGAATAAACTGCACCGTAGTCGTTCTGATAAACACCCTTAGCAAGAGCTGCCATAAGAGGCATTGTATACTTTTCTTGTGTATTCAAAATAAACAATGGCAATAAGTAACTGTTCCATGAACCTATAAAAGTGAATATTGACATAGTAGCCAATGAAGGTATAATCATCGGAATTACTATGCTGTTAAATATCCTGAACTCTGAACAACCGTCCATTCTGGCAGATTCCAATACCGAATCTGAAACAGCAGCCTGTATATAATAACGTGTAAAGAATACCATTGAAGGATTCGCAATTGCAGGAATTATTAATGCAAGTCTGTTATTCATTAGATGTAATGAATACATAACCTCACTTATACCGGCAAGTGCTATCTGCTGTGGAATGATCAAAGATCCCAATACAATAGCAAATAAAAATTCTTTTCCTTTAAATTTATATTTTGCAAAACCAAAGGAAGTCAACGCACCAAAATAACCTGATAATACAGTAGCACTAACTGCAATAATAATACTGTTACGCATACCTTTCCATATAGGAACCAGTAATGTCATTCTTTTATAGTTTTCCAGAAACTCAAAGCCAGGTAAAATCAAAAGCTTCTGTGCTATATCTACACTAGAATGAGTACAGTTTATAATCATGAAGTAAAAAGGAAGAAAGCATATTATACCTAATGCAGTCAAGAATATATATAATATTGTCTTTCCAATGCTAAATTTCCCCTTTTTCTTAACAGTATAAAAATTACTGTTTAAGTTCTTTGCAGTGCCACTATAGTTCGCACTATAGCTCATTATATCCACCCCTTAATTAGCTAATTTTTTGTCAAGAAGCTTGAAGGTAATTGCAACACAGATTACTACTATGACAAACATACCAGCATATATTGTTGCACCATACCCGTAATTCATGTTTTTAATAGTCATATTAAACATATACATAACTAAAGTATAAGCTTTATCCAACGGTGCACCAACACCATTTGTCAAAACGTAAGGAATATCAAATATTGTCAAACCACCTATAACTGATGTAACAATATTGTACATGATACTTCCTTTTATGCCAGGTATAGTTATGTGTCTGAACACCTGCCATCTGTTAGCCCCATCAACATCTGCAGCTTCATACAAATCATCAGGTATAGCTTTAATACCTGCCATGAATATGATCATACTGTAACCAAACCACATCCACCACAATGTAAATGAAATAGCTCCTCTTGTTGCAGTTACATCCTGAAGCCAATAGAACGGCTCAGACAAAACCCCAAGCTTTATAAGAAGCATGTTTAATGAGCCTGCTTTCCAGTCGAGAATGTAATAAAAAAGCAAACCAACTGATGCCATTGTTACAAGATTCGGCAAATAAAATATTGCTCTGAAAAAACCTGCTGCCTTTATTTGTGCTTTTCTGTCTGTCAATATTGCTGCTAAACCTATCGCAAATATCATCTGTGGTATAACGTTTCCTAACCATATGATTACTGTGTTTGCCAAACACTGTCTAAAAGTACTGTCCTTAATTAATTCCCTAAAATTATCCAAACCGATAAATTCAGGCGGAATAGTACCTCCATCCCAGTAATTGAAGCTTAACCATAAAGTGTATACCATAGGAAACAAGGTAAAAACAGCTAGTACCAAGAAAAAAGGGGCAATAAAAATATAGCCGTATTGACCGTATTTATCTCCTGCTCTTAATTTATTTAACAAAGTTCCCCCTCCTAAAATATTTAATTAAGTTGTCCCCGGTAACCTTATAAAAGGCTCACAGGGCAGGAATTAAAAAATTACTCGACAGTTATGTCCTTCAAGTTAGTCTTAACCTTATCCTTGAATGCCTTGATCATATCGTCCTTGGTATTTATCTTGCCAGCAAGATATGACCTCATTGTGTCAACAAATGCATCCTCAATGGTGTCATCATATTTAGTAAGTATGTTACCATTGATGTCATTAACAAATGGCTCATAGAACTTAAACAAATCGACTCCCATAATCTTACTGATCTCTCCAGCCCCCTCAGAAATGACTGTAAGGTTATTGGGAAAGTCCTGATTTTCCAATGCCCACTTTTTCATTGCATCGTTGTCAGCTGTAAAGTACTTTAAGAATTCCCAAGCAAGCTCTTGTTTCTCTGACTTGCTATAAATTCCGAACCATGTGCCACCCCAGAAGTATGTAAATGGTGGCTTTACTATACCCCATCTGCCTCCCTCCGTAGCGTTCTTGTCGTTTGATCCAACAATCCATGGAACCCCCCATGTAGGGCAAGCCCACATCAAAGCTATTTCATCTGACGCAATTGCAGTTGACCATCCCGGCGACCACTGGTCAAATGAAGCTTCGTACTTGTTGTCTCTAAGCTTTTTTGCGAAATCAATGAAGTCCAACATTTTCTGGTCGATAATAAGTTTGTTATCGACAACCCAACCCTGACCACGACCACCAATATACATTTTTTGAGGTTCCTCAAAAGTCGGGAACAAAGATACTTTGCCAGCACTCTTTTCTTTTAAAGTCTTTGCCGTTTCAAGCATCTTCTCAGGTGTCGAAATCATTTCAGCTATAACTGCCGGATCGTCTGTACCGAGATATTGTTTGGCAGCACCCTTTTTGTAAGCCACAGCTCCAGCTGCTGCCTGGTGTGATAATGCTCTTAAACAAGCATTTCCATCAGTCCCAACTGCAACGGTATAAGGTATCATGTTTCCTATAATATCCTTAGCCCTTTCAGTCAAATCTGCATATGCATCTGGCATTTCAACAAATCTTTTTACAAATGCTGCCTCTGCCGGAAACACATCAGGTACACCTGAACCAGCTCTTATTGCAGAAGTGATTTTGTTCTGATACTGTTGATCTTTGTCGGGTACGATTGAAATGTTGACTTTAATGTTCGGATAAGCAGCATTAAATGATTTTACAATATTTGGGCCCTCATCTTTGTTAAAGTGCCAAAATGTTATTTCACCTTTTAATGCCGTTCTATCCTCGGGTGCCCCAGAAACTGAAGCACTGGCTTCCGCAGAAGGAGCTGCTGCCGCTTCTTTAGCTGGAGATGGCTCTATCAAAGCATCTGGCTCTGTTTTTTCACCACATGCCGCAAATGTAGCTGCCATCAATGATACACAAGCCACAACTGCTAAAAGCCTTTTGCACTTTTTCATTAAATAACTGTCCTCCTTATGTATATATATATTTATATCAGCTCATGGAGAAAAGGCTCGGTACCAAAACTCCATGAAATAATACCAAAACCCAGTCAGTTCTAGTGTTAGACAGTAACCTAAAATTGCTGTTTCTAAATTATATATTAATTCTGGATAAACAATATGTCAAGTGAATAATTTTGTGCAAACCGTTATAAAAAGTACTGATATTTTAGTTGATTTTTATGCAATATTATACACAATTTTTCTGGGGATTTGACTTAAATCATATAACTAAATTCAAATAATATCAGATCAATAAGCTTCTTTTTATCTCTCTATCTTTCTTAACATAAAGTAAACCACGACTTTACAATTATACAACAAAATTATTTAACAATAAAGCTTTTTTATTCAAAATTTAAAAACTTCAGTTTGATTAAATAAATTAAATCTTTATTTAGATTAAATACTAATCTATCTCATTAATAAATATATTCACAAAATATAACATGTATACTATTTGTTTTCGCTCATTTGAAGTTCCTGCCATTGTTGCCTGGATATAAGAACCTGTCTGGGTTTGCTGCCCTCAAATTTCCCAACAATGCCCCTAGCTTCCATCTGATCTATAATTCTGGCAGCCCTGGCATATCCTACTTTGAATTTTCTCTGTATAAGAGAAACAGATGCCATGCCTGCTTCTACAACCAACTCCGTAGCCTGCGGCAACAAGCTGTCATTATCTCCGGGATCGTTTTCTTCTTCATTATTGCTGTTAAGATTGCTGATCTCGTCTATAAGGTCATTATTATACTCCACTTCACCTTGTGTCTTGATGAAGTCAACAACTCTTTCAACCTCTTTATCCGAAACAAATGTACCTTTTACTCTTATGGGCTTCGGCTCTCCAACAGGATAAAACAGCATGTCCCCTTTTCCTAAAAGCTTTTCCGCACCAGCCATATCAAGTATTGTTCTCGAATCCACCTGAGAGCTTACTGCAAAGGCTATCCTTGATGGAATATTTGCCTTTATTACCCCGGTAATAACGTCTACAGAAGGCCTCTGAGTCGCTATTACAAGATGCATTCCTGCTGCCCTGGCCATTTGTGCAAGCCTGCATATGGCATCTTCCACCTCATTAGGAGCAACCATCATCAGGTCTGCCAGCTCATCAATTATTATGACAACCTGAGGAAGCTTCTTTTGCTGACCATCTTCAGCTACTACCGAATTATATCCTTTAATGTCTCTTACTCCCTTTTCTGCAAAAAGCTTGTATCTGTTAACCATTTCCTGTACAGCCCAATTAAGTGCTCCGGCAGCTTTCTTTGCATCTGTAACAACAGGAATCAGAAGATGGGGTATTCCGTTATAAATACCAAGCTCAACTACCTTAGGGTCAACCATCAAAAGCTTTACTTCATCGGGAGATGATTTATAAAGTAAACTTACAATTATGCTGTTAATACAAACACTTTTACCTGAGCCTGTAGAGCCTGCAATAAGCATATGAGGCATTTTACCTATATCCCCAACAATGGTATTACCGGATATATCCTTCCCAATTGAAAATGCAAGCTTGGATGGATATTCCTGGAATTCTTTGGATTCCACAACCTCTTTTAAGAAAACGGGAATGACCTCTTTATTAGGTACCTCTATACCGATTGCCGCCTTTCCCGGAATCGGTGCTTCTATCCTTACTCCAGAAGCAGCAAGATTTAACGATATATCATCTGCAAGATTGACGATTTTGCTAACCTTTACACCGGGACTCGGCTGCAGCTCATATCGAGTAACAGCGGGCCCTCTGCTTATATTAATAACTTTCGCATCAACACCAAAGCTTTTTAAAGTATCTTCAAGCTTTTTAGCTACTTCCATTGCGGAATTTTTTAATGCCTTTATATCACTGATTTTCTGATCATTGTCGTTTAAAAGCTCAAGGGGAGGAAAAACATAACCGGAACCAACTGCTTCCTGTGATGATATTTCCCTATCCACATCATTTTTTAAGCTTTCCACGTCAATTTTCTTCTTTTTTACATCCTTCATAATGAATTCTACATCTTCATCCATAAAAGACTCAATACCAGGTTTCTCCTGATGGGATTTAGAATCTTCTTCAATGGAATCATCAAATTCATTTTTACTATCGTTCCTGGTATCCTTGGCATTTTTCCTATTGGCATTTAAATCCAAATCGTCTTCATCATCACTATCTTCATCATCATTGCCTGTGTTGAAGCTAATGAGCTTAAACTTTCTTTTTGGAACAAGACCTTCATCATCTGCCACACCGCCCTTAAATTTATTTCTGACAGCATTTCCGGCACCTTTTATGACTTTTAATTCGCTGCTTTTCTTTTTAACACCTTTCAAGAAGCCAGCCAAAGAAATATTTGTAAGGCGTATAAGCATTATAATAGAAAATGAAGTTAGAATTATAAGAGTTCCTAGAGTGCGAAAAACCATTATAAGAGGTGTACTTATAATTCCCCCTAATATTCCGCCGCCTCTAAATTCGTTGCCGAGATCATAAAACTCACCGATATAGCCTATAACACTCAAATTGGTAAATCTTTGTTCTTCGTGGTTGGAATTGTAAAAGCCTGTACTGATAATTGATGATAACATCAACAGCACTATTATTATATGTATATATTTTATATTTAAAATATGGTTCTTTTTAAAAATCATAAAAGCAGAATATACTATGAGCATTGGTGGAATCACATATGCAGGCAATCCCACAAATCCTAAAAGAACACTTTTTGAAAAATTTCCAAATGCCCCAATAAGCTCGGGATTAATCATTGATATAAAAGTAAGGATACCGAGAGTTAGGAGTATTAGACCAATTATCTCATTATTGTATCTCAATATTCCATTTTCACTTTTCTTATATTTCTTCTTTTGTACTCTTTTTACCTTCACTTTTGCACCCCCAAAACATCGAAAAAGTTAGTAATATAATTACTAACTTCGTTTTTAATATAACATATTTTTTTTATCTTTTCCACAGTGAAATAAGTAACAATAAATGCTGGCATTTACAGAATTAATAATCACACTTTAATTTATTTCTCTTCCCGGTTGGAGTTTTGGATTCAAATATGCCGATAGAGAAGTACTTAGTATTCTTCCTATTACATACTTGTTATTGCTGTTTTTGTATACCTGCACCTTCTCGCCCATATATTCCATTTCCATTGTTGCTGCATTTTGTGAAGCATTAGTGCTGTTATTTATGGAATTATCATAATTAAAAATAGTTTCATCAGGTACTATAGTGTATAGAATCATTGAAGAGGTCCTCTTTCGGTATTTTTAGCCGCATCCTTCTTAGCATCTATAAGTTCATATAGCTTTTTTAAAGCATCGGACAGTCCCCCTAAATCATCAATAATTCCATTTTTAACAGCTTCTTCCCCAAACAACACAGTACCTACATCATTTGCCAATTCACCGGTTTTAAGCATGAGCTCTTTGAATTTTTCCCTTGTTATTTTTGAATTCTTCGATACAAACTGCACAACTCTCTCCTGCATTTTATCAAAGTATTCATATGCCTGTGGAACTCCTATTATCATTCCATTGAGCCTTATTGGGTGAATAGTCATGGTAGCAGAAGGTGCAATAAAGGAATAGGATGTAGAAACAGCCATGGGAACTCCAATACTGTGCCCTCCCCCTAATACCAAAGAAACAGTAGGTTTAGACATACTTGCTATCATTTCAGCTATAGCCAGTCCGGCTTCCACATCTCCGCCAACTGTATTTAATATAAGCAGCAGGCCATCAATTTCCGGGTTTTCCTCAATTGCAACCAACTGAGGAATTACATGCTCATACTTTGTTGTTTTATTTTGCGGCGGCAGCACCATGTGTCCTTCAATCTGCCCAATTACAGTAAGGCAGTGAATATTTCCCTTATTAGTAATAAGCGGAGTGGTACCCATTTCCTTAAGGGCTTCAACACTTTCTGTCTTTGCACTTTGTTCTTCAACAGTCTCTAATGATTTAAACTGTTTACCAAAAGTCACCTTGCTTTCTTCATTCATTTTTACACTTCCTTATAATTTATCTTAAATATTATTATTGGGTAAATTTAATAAAAAAAACTTAGTAAAATATGTAATTTTGCTGCTATAAATAATGATTCCACTGCAATAACTCCTGTTAAAAACAGGTAATATCGATCTTTGA
>DAOOVO010000118.1:0-12141 GCA_035370245.1 Pseudobacteroides sp. | reverse complement strand
AAAGATCGATATTACCTGTTTTTAACAGGAGTTATTGCAGTGGAATCAATATATATTATAGTATAAAATAGCTATTTTTTAAAGTGTTTTTTTGATAATGATTAGTAAAAAGGCATATTGTATTTTATTGCATCTAAAAAACTGTACAATTTGGACAAAACTGAACAAAGATAGCTTATTGACCGTACGATTTCTCTTTGCTAAAATTATAATTAATAAACTATTAATAATTATAATAAATACGTTATTGATTTTACATTTAACGTGTACAAATGTAAAAAATAATAGTAATTTGAAATTAATGGTAATTATAATTAATTATAATATAGATAAATTTATATTAAATAAATGTTTCTTATAAATGTTATTCTAGGGGTAGATTTGAAGTTGACATAAATGTCAATAGGGGGATTTTATGTATAGTGGTTTTAATGTTAAGATGAGCAGGCTGTTCAAAAAAAAGGATGATGAGTTGCCTTTTAAGCCTGGTGCGATAGTGAGTATAAAGCATGATATTCTTCCGGACTCGGTGTTAAGCCTTGTTCAGGAGACAGATGGGAAGTACCTTTATATTGCTTATCCAAAGGAGTTTAAAAGTTATAGTATTCAGTTGGGGGATCCTATATGCTGCAAGATAAAATGTATAGATTGTGAGTATATAGTAGAGAGCAATATAAACAATATTAGTCTTATTTATCCTTCATACATAAGATTATATGTAGACCACTATGTCAAGTTTGATAACAAAAGAGAAACAAAGCGATATAAGGTTGATATGTGTTCAAGTATATCGGTCTTTAATGAGTATAATTATCCCATTAAAAAAGATATAAAGTTCTATGTAAAAGATTTGAGCTTAGGTGGGCTTTATGGGATTATACCTAAGAAAAACATTGAAGAGATTGATGATAGATACGCATTAAGTTTTAAATTAAATACTGATTCTGAATCTGCTGTCAATTTTGATGCAGAAATAATAAGAATAGGGGATAGAGAGCTGTCATATGAGGTCGCCGTCAAATTTAAATACATGACTGATGAAAACACAAAGATTTTAGAATCGGTTATAAGAAAACTGGAAAACGATACAGGTTCACATCTGGTTAAGTATTTAGTGAAGGGCGAAAGAATAAAGCTATAAAAAGAGTTTAAGAATAAATTTTAAGAATAAATTTATATTGAAGGCATTTCAAGAAAAAGATTGTTGATATTTAATGTACTATATCATCAATTTTTTTTATTGAAATGCCCTGTTGGCCATATTACGGTCCTTTTTCGATTATTGTCGGAAAAGGAGAATAATTGCTTATACCCATGTCCTTTTTTGTTATTGTGCCATCCTTTTCTTCAATGGAAATTGAAGACTTTACGGTTGCACCATCCATACCCTCTATCAATACCTTTTCATATCCCTTAGGTAATGACGGATTTATCGTATATACTTTTTGTGCCGAAGTCTTTTTTAAAAACTCATGATTCCAGGTCACAGCAGGAGGCTCTACTGTTCCGTAAAACCCCATATACAATACATTGTCTATTCCCTGTGCCCAAATCATAACGTTGCCGTCTGTGGTATTCTTAAATTTTAAATCCTTTGCACCATAAGAAACTGTAGCATCCTGACCATATGGAACATAGGGTACCGGCATGCTGTGGTTATGCCTTTCAATAATCTTGAGATTACTTAAAACACAGACATTATAAAGTGTGGATGCGATCTTGCATACACCGCCGCCTATTGTTGTTGTTAGTTTTGAGCCGATATATGTCGGGCCTTTTTGAAAGCCTCTTTCTTCAGTATAGGGGCCTAAAGTACCGTTTTGAGAAAAAATTTCTCCAGGCTGCAAAACGATGCCGCAGAGCATTCTTGCCGCTAAATGAACATTGAATTCTTCACCGGGCAACGGATCTTTGAGGACTGTCCTATATGCACCCATTAAAACAGGTGTGTTGTTAATTTCTTTGGACTTGATAAATTCCAGCTCAAAGTCCCAGGGAAGATTGATTTCAGGTCCTGAAACCAAGTTTGTTTCGGCAACTTGAGAAACATCCATATCATCGATATTGGCATTATCGTTGCTTGATTGAGGTGATTTCCCAAGGAATACAAATAATAAAGCCCCAATAACTATTATACTAAAAATCTTGACAAATAATGCTGTATACTTTTTCAAAATTAGTTATCACCTGCTTATGTTTTATAAAGTTTTTTAACGATGTTTATTGTTTGTAATTTATTGAAAAATATAAGTGTTAGCGTAGATAAATGCAAAAAAATTAATCTTATTTAATATAAAAATAAAATTGATGGAAAATGATTAGGCGTAAATAAAAAGGTTATATATAAGTAAGAGATTTTTAAACTCATTAGAAATATAGGATACTTTTAAATATATCCTTTAATCGATTTGGAAGGAGGAAACAATTATGAAACATACATTACCGGAATTACCGTATTCATACGATGCTTTAGAGCCTTATGTAGATAAGGAGACTATGGCAATTCATCATACAAAACACCATGCTGCATATGTAAATAATCTCAATGGAGCTTTGGAAAAGTATCCTGAACTTCAGGAAAAGACCCTTTTTGAATTGCTTACTTCCCTTGATACCCTGCCGCAAGATGTGTATTGGGCAGTAAGAAATAATGCAGGGGGGCACTACAATCATACTTTATTTTGGAACTCAATGAGCCAGAGCAGTGGTAGCGAACCTCAAGGAGAGCTTAGAAAGAAAATTGATGAAACATTTGGAAGCTTTGACGGCTTTAAGGATGTTTTTGCAAAATCTGCACTTGCTAGGTTTGGAAGCGGCTGGGCATGGCTTGTCAAAGATAAGGACGGCAAACTATCTGTAGTATCAACTGCAAATCAGGATACTCCATTGTCTGACGGATTTACTCCACTTTTAGGGCTTGATGTGTGGGAGCATGCGTATTATCTCAAGTACAATAACAGGCGAGCAGATTATATCGATGCATGGTGGAATGTGGTGGATTGGCAGGAAGTTGAAAAGAGATTTGAAGAATATTGAGAGAATATAAAATTTGATTTTTTATCAATAAATTACCTGAACTTTAAATGGTGAATATTGATTTAAACTTTATTTAATGATAAAATAAGTGCATTATCATTGAATTTAGGAGACGTATAAATGAAGAAAGATATAAAAGAGTTGCTAAAAGATAGAATTTTATTATTGGATGGAGCGATGGGTACCTGTATTCAGGCATTGAAGCTCCATCCCTCTGATTATACGGGAGAACGTTTTAAAAGCTTATCAAAACCCCAAAAGGGTAACAATGAAATGCTGACATTGGTAAGACCCGATATTATTAAAAAGATACATTTGGATTATCTTGAAGCCGGTGCTGATATTATCGAAACCAATACATTTAATGCCAACAAGATATCACAATCCGATTATGATACTCAGGAGCTGGTTTATGAACAAAACGTGATGGGGGCAAAAATCGCCAGAGAGGCTGCCGATGAGTATACATTGAAAGACCCTTCAAAACCCAGATTTGTGGCAGGTTCCATAGGACCTACAAACAAAACGGCTTCATTGTCTCCCGATGTGGAAAACCCTGGATTTAGAAATATTACATTTGATGAGTTGGTCGAGGCATATGAGGAGCAAATAAGAGGGCTTGTTGAAGGTGGAGTTGATATTCTTCTTATAGAAACCATATTTGATGCGTTAAATGCTAAAGCAGCCTTGTTTGCGGCCGATAATGTTGCAAATCAATTGGGTAAGAGGACACCCATAATGATATCTGCCACAATAGCAGATAAAAGCGGCAGAATACTTTCGGGTATGACCTTGGAAGGGCTTGTAAGCTCATTAAAGGGCCGTGATGTCATAAGCTTCGGGCTTAATTGTTCTTTTGGTGCAAGGGAGCTTGTGCCTTTTGTAAAGCAGCTTGGAAAGATACAGGAACTGTATGTAAGCGTGCATCCGAACGCAGGTCTTCCCAACAGCCTTGGAGGATATGATGAGCTTCCTGAGCAGATGGCGGAGCTGGTTAAAGATATGCTTAATGATTGCAGGGTTAATATAATCGGAGGATGCTGCGGTACTACCCCTGCTCATATAGCTGCCATATACAATGTGGCAAAGGATATAAAGCCTAAGCCTACATCTGAGATTGTTAAGGAAACAATATTCAGTGGCCTTGAGACAGTTAAGGTAAATAAGGAAAATAATTTTATAAATATAGGAGAGAGGACAAATGTTGCAGGTTCTCTCAAGTTTGCAAGGCTCATACGTGAGAAAAAGCACGAGGAAGCCTTGTCCATTGCAAGGGAGCAGGTTGAAAACGGTGCTCAGGTTATAGATGTCAATTTGGATGACGGAATGCTTGATGCAAAGAAGGAAATGGACTTCTTTTTAAAGCTTCTTTCAAGTGAACCCCAGATAGCCAGGGTTCCTGTTATGATTGATTCATCAAAATGGGAGGTCTTAGAAACAGGCTTAAAGGCCATTCAGGGTAAGCCCATTGTAAATTCCATAAGCTTAAAGGTTGGAGAGGAAGAGTTCATAAGGCAGGCAACCCTTATAAAGAAATATAATGCAGCGGTAGTGGTTATGGCTTTTGATGAGGAAGGGCAGGCGGATACTTTTGAAAGAAGAACATCTATATGCAAAAGGGCATACGACATTTTGGTCAATAAAGTAAATTTCCCTCCTGAGGATATAATTTTCGACCCTAATGTCCTTGCTATAGGTACAGGAATACATGAGCACAATAATTATGCGGTGGATTTTATAAACGCAACACGGTGGATAAAGGAAAATCTTCCGTATGCAAAGGTCAGCGGTGGCATAAGCAACATATCCTTTTCATTTAGAGGAAATAACATTATAAGAGAGGCAATGCATTCGGTATTTCTTTATCATGCCATAAAGGCAGGTCTTGATATGGGGATATTAAATCCCGGCATGATACAGGTATATGACAACATTGAACCGGAGCTTTTAGAAAAAGTGGAAGATGTTGTATTAAATAGAAAAGAGGATGCTGCAGAAATATTGCTTAACTTTGCAACAAGCATTAAAGACAAGGATGACAATACATCGTCAAAAAAGGTTTTGTGGAGAGAAAAAAACTATGACGAGAGACTCTCATATTCTTTGGTAAAGGGAATTACCGATTATATTGAGGAGGATGTTGAAGAGGCAAGAAATAAGCTTCAAAACCCCATAGATGTAATAGAAGGCCCTCTCATGAACGGAATGAAGACCGTTGGGGAGCTTTTTGGAGAAGGAAAAATGTTTCTTCCTCAGGTTGTAAAAAGTGCCAGGGTTATGAAAAAGGCTGTGGGATGTTTGCTTCCATATATACAGAACGAAAAAAGCAGCGGCAATCAGAAAAGTGCCGGAAAGATCCTTTTGGCGACAGTAAAGGGAGATGTTCATGATATCGGTAAAAATATTGTTGGAGTAGTTTTAGCCTGCAACAATTTCGAAGTTATTGACATGGGCGTTATGGTTCAGGCAGAAGACATTCTTAAAAAAGCCAGAGAGGAAAATGTGGATATTATCGGCTTAAGCGGCCTTATAACACCTTCTCTTGAAGAAATGTGCCATATTGCATCTGAAATGGAAAAACAAGGTTTTACTATTCCACTTGTTGTAGGAGGAGCAACAACATCTAAGATTCACACGGCAGTTAAGCTGGATCCTAATTATTCTCATGGTGTTATACATTCCATAGATGCTGCAAAAGGCGTTGAGATTTGCAAGAAGCTTATGGATAAAAATGAGAAGGAAAGATATTTAAAAAGCATTAAGGCTGAGTATGAAGAGATACGCAACAACTACGGTTTAATAGAAAGAAAACTGGTTTCCATAAGTGAGGCAAGGGAAAAGGCATATAAGCCTGACATAAGGCAGGAAGATATAAAGGAACCGAGTTTTTTAGGGAACAGAGTTTTTGATGGAATAAATGTATCGGATATTAGAAAGTATATTGACTGGACCTATTTCTTTGTTGCATGGGATATGAATCACACTTATCCTGAGATATTGGAGCATCCTAAGTATGGTGAAGAGGCTAATAAACTTTACAGAGATGCCAATATGCTTTTAGACAGGATTGAAAAGGAAAACTGGCTTGAGGGTAAGGCAGTAGTAGGTCTTTATCCAGCAAACTCTGTTGGAGATGACATAGAGGTTTATGGTGATGGGACAAGGACAAATCCGCTAGCTAAGTTCAATTTTATGAGGCAGCAGGAAAGCAAATCGGGTGTGTATCTTTCATTAAGTGATTTTATAGCTTCAAAGGAATCAGGCATAAAGGACTATATTGGTGCTTTCGCAGTCACAACAGGCCTTGGAGTTTCTAAAAAGCATGATGAGCTTAAAAAACAGGGTGACGAGTATAATGCTATAATGCTTAAGGTGTTGGCGGACAGGCTCGCAGAAGCTTTGGCAGAAATGATACATGAAAAGGTAAGAAAGGAATTGTGGGGATATTCGCCTTCAGAAAATCTTGATTGTACAGAGCTTTTTAAGGGTAAATACAGAGGGATTAGACCGGCTTTCGGTTATCCTTCCATGAAGGATCATTCGGAGAAAAGTAAATTGTTCAGCATGTTAAATGTTAAAGAAAATATAAATATTGAGCTGACGGAAAGCTTTATGATGGACCCTGTAGCCAGCGTATGCGGTTTGTATTTTTCACATCCCGAATCGAAATATTTCGACCTTGGAAAAATAGGAGAGGATCAATTGGAAGATTATGCCGCAAGGAAATCATGCAGCATTGATTTTATAAAAAAGATGATTCGCAATTGATAAATTATATGTTATTATAAATTAAAAAATTTTTGATATTTTAGTTGTTTTTTAATAAGAGAAAGAGATAGGAGATTGATTATGGCAGGAAATAGCTTTGGGCAAGCATTTAGAATTACTACTTTTGGTGAATCCCATGGAGGAGCTGTGGGCGTGGTTATTGACGGTGTCACGCCGGGGCTTGAGATTTCTGAATCTGAAATTCAGTTGGATATGGACAGAAGAAAACCGGGACAATCTTCGGTAACTACTCCAAGGCAGGAGGAAGATAAAGTTTCCATAATGGCAGGTGTTTTTGAAGGAAAAGCAACAGGCACACCTTTATTTATTGTGCTATACAACAAAGATGCAAGGCCTGAGGCATATGACAGCATTAAAAACCTTTACAGGCCCGGTCATGCGGATTTCACATATGATAAAAAGTACGGTATCAGAGACTATAGAGGAAGCGGCAGAGCTTCAGGAAGGGAAACTGCAGCAAGGGTTGCTGCAGGTGCTGTTGCAAAAAAGATGCTTAAAGAAAAGGGTGTCAAGGTAGTGGCATATACACTTGAAGCAGCAGGCTACAGATGCAAGACATTTGATGAAAACGAAATAGAGAACAATCCGGTTAGAGCTTGTGATCCTGAGGCTGCTGCTCTAATGGTTAAAAGGATAGAGGAATTGGCAGAAATCGGCGATAGCTGCGGCGGGATAATTGAATGCCGAATAACAGGTGTCAAAGTAGGACTTGGCGAGCCGGTATTTGATAAGCTTGATGCAGAGCTGGCAAAGGCCATGCTCTCATTAGGAGCAGTTAAAGGCATTGAGTTCGGTAAAGGATTTGAATGTGCCTCCATGCTGGGCAGTGAGCATAACGACTGGATGGACAAGGATGGATTTATAAGCAATAATGCAGGGGGCATATTAGGAGGAATCAGCACCGGTCAGGAAATTGTATTCAGGATTGCTGTGAAGCCTACTTCTTCAATATCGGTTTCTCAAAAAACTGTTGATAAAAACGGTAATGAGACCGAGATTGTTACAAAGGGAAGGCATGACCCTTGTATTTGTCCAAGAATAGTACCTGTGGTTGAGGCTATGGCGTACATTGTTCTTGCCGACCAGTACAAGAGACAGGCTGCAATGATGGAATAAAGAATGGAGGATACAATGGCTGATACAAAGAAAGAAACTAAAACAATTAACGGAGCCCAGCTCCTTATTAAACTTTTAGAGCGTCAAGGTATAGACATAATTGCAGGGATACCGGGTGGTGCCAATCTTCCCATATATGACGCATTATATGAAAGTTCCATCAGGCATATCCTTGTTAGGCATGAACAAGCGGCAGGTTTTTTTGCACAGGGTATTTCAAGGACAACAGGCAAGCCGGCAGTATGCTTTGCTACATCCGGTCCAGGTGCTACCAATGCTCTTACAGCTATAGCAGATGCCAAGCTTGATTCCATACCTGTTGTAGCAATTACGGGACAGGTACCATACAGCCTTGTGGGTACTGATGCTTTTCAGGAAGTTGATACTTATGGATTGACGCTTCCCATAACAAAGCATAACTTTCTTGTCAGGGATGTAATGGAGTTATTTGAAGTGATACCTGAAGCCTTTAAGATAGCCGTAAGCGGAAGACCGGGTCCTGTAGTTGTTGATATACCTAAGGATGTACAACTGCAGAAAGTAAGCTTATCCGAGCTTCCGGATGCTTTTATTCCTGAGGAAGAAGAAATATTGGATAATGAAACGCTAGGTACAATTGAAGAAGCAGCTAGAATGATAAATGAGTCAAAGAGACCTGTTTTATATATTGGAGGCGGTGTAATAAATGCAGATGCATCCCAGGTTATTACTGAGATTGCAGAAAAAAGCAGTATTCCTGTTACATGTACATTGATGGGGCTTGGGGCGTTTTCACCGGAAAGTCCATTATATTTAGGTATGTTAGGAATGCATGGTGCAAGGTATACAAATTTCCTGTTGGATGAAACAGACCTTCTCATAGCTCTTGGAGTAAGGTTTGATGACAGGGCCACAGGCAAGGTGGAAAGCTTCTGTCCTAATGCATCAATTATACATTTTGATATTGACAATGCTGAAATAAATAAGGTAAAGAAAGCTAATATAAATATAGTTGGCGGTCTTAAACCCATTCTTAATAAGCTTGCCCCATTAATAAAGGCAAATGAGAGAAGTGAATGGATCGATAAACTTAATGATTTAAAGGAAAAGCATCCTTTTGTAATGCCGCCTGAAACCGACCTTTTCCACCCTCTTACCATAATAAAGGCATTGGGAAACATTCTCTCAGAGGATGATATAGTTGCTACCGATGTGGGTCAGCATCAGATGTGGACAGCACAGGGTTATCCTGTTAGAAAGCCGAGGACATTCCTTACATCCGGGGGACTTGGTACAATGGGTTTTGGCTTGCCTACTGCTATTGGAGCAGCTGTAGCAAATCCCGATAAAAAGGTTGTTTGCATAAGCGGTGACGGCTCAATATTGATGAACATTCAAGAATTTGCTACTTTAGCAGACCTTAAGCCCGATTTAAAGGTAATCATCATGAATAACGGGTATCTAGGGCTTGTAAGACAGCAGCAGGAAATGATATACAATAAGCATTATATCGCTTCAAAGTTTGATTCAAGTCCTGATTTTGCATCAATAGCAAAAGGCTTTGGTATTAAAGGTGTTCGAATAGGTAAGGCTGAAAATCCTATTGAAATTATAAGAAAGTGTATTAGTGAGCCGGGACCATGTATTATTGATGTTCCTGTAAGACCTGAGGAGAATGTTGTACCCATCGTTCCTCCCGGAAAAGCCAACAATGAAATGATAGGGGGAGAATTATAATGGATAGCCAATACTGTGTCATTGAGTTAATAGTTAAAAATCACCCTGGAGTAATGTCTCATATTACCGGGCTTTTTGCAAGAAGAGCTTTCAACCTTGAAGGCATTCTCTGCGGCCAGATAGGAAATAGTGAAGACAGCCGTATGTACTTGCTGGTTAAAAACGATGAACGGCTTGAGCAGATAATAAAGCAGGTACAGAAGCTGTATGATGTTAAAGAAGTTTCAATTTGCAAAGATTGCAAACCTTCCATATTCTCAAATATATCGGAACTGGTCAAGAACAGTTCATGTGAAGTATAATTATGTGAAATATAATAACAACTCAAAACATTGTTCAAAGACTGTCTTAAGGGCAGTCTTTATTTATGTCTGTCTTTAATCCATATTTTTGTATAACAAATTAGTCGAGTGAAACATGGTTAACATATTGTGACATTTTAATCTTTTCATGAATATTATGTTAATATATTGATTTTAGATATTTTCGTACTAATTTGCTTATATTGGTTGCAGATAAGTTTGAGGTGACAGACTATGATAACGATTCTTATAATCTCCACTATGGTACTGATTTTCATCATGAGTATTGTTTTTATAATTTATAAAGTCCTACCACTATTAAATTATTCTTTTCATCATAAAAAAGAGGTTTCTGTCCACGTCCACAATGAAAAAGTTTTAAAAAGAAAGAATGAAAAAAAAACAACCAATAAAAAACTAATTGATAATTCAAAATTAAAAACTGTATTAATTATAATGGCTATTCAGGTAATAACCGCTTTACCTTTCATAATAACAGGGTATACCGTACCGGCTGCTATAATTGTTTTTTTAATCACATTACTTATTATATTTATAAGGCCTAATGGATTGAATGAAGCGTATCCTGCCTTTATAGGAGCATGTATTGTTATAATAATGGGGGTTGTTTCATACTCTAATATGGTGGAAATATTCGATAAGATTGGCGGTGCTTCAATAACTATAATTGCAACCATAGTTATGGCAGTAGTGTTGGAGAGCTTTGGTTTGTTTAGTTGGGCTGCATTAAATCTTGCTAAATTATCAAAAGGATCGGGTTACAGGCTTTTCTGGAATATACAGATATTGTGTTTTTTGATGACTCTTCTTTTTAACAATGATGGAAGTATACTTATTACAACGCCTATCCTCATTTTGCTGCTAAAGAATTTGAAGCTTAAACCTCATGAGCAGATACCCTATCTTATAAGTGGAGCATTAATTGCTACAGCGTCAAGTGCACCTATAGGTGTGAGCAATATTGTAAACCTTATATCGCTCAATATTATTGGCATATCACTTTATGAATACACCGGAATGATATTTGTCCCTGCAATGCTAGGGCTTATATTTATGTCTGTGTGTTTATTTATTCTACTTAGGAGGAGGTTGGTTAAAACACTTCCTCATATGGATCACCATTGGAAAGATAACTTTGTAATCATCTTTATGTTTGTCTTTGTCCTTATCTTTGCAATCATCTTTGTCTTTATCTTTGTCCTTATCCTTGCAATCATCTTTGTCTTTATCTTTGCATTTATCTTTGTCCTTATCTTTGCAATCATCTTTGTCCTTATCTTTGCAATCATCTTTGTCTTTATCTTTGCATTTATCTTTGTCCTTATCTTTGCAATCATCTTTGTCTTTATCTTTGTCCTTATCCTTGTAATCATCTTTATCCTTGTCTTTACCGTTGTCCTTGCAACTTTCATTATCGCTGTTACTGCTGCATTTTCTACCGCTTACTTTACCGTCGTCTGATCTTCCATCACATGATGATGTACTTGAATGTGAAATAAATACACTTTGATTCTGCATAACTCTTAATTTAAGTTCAATGACCATGCTTTCCAAAAATGTTTTGAAAGTGCGTTCGTTTGTATGTTTTCCACAAGGCTGAGCTAACAGCTCAATATCTTTCTTTAGATCGATTTGTCTAATCTTGGACTCAATCAGTTCGCAGTAAATTTTTTCATTCATAATTTCCGAGTTGGTAATGCTTATTGCATATTGATCGCTTCCAAGGCCATCCGGAGACAATGCTGATGATGTGAATTGTTGTGGATTGCTGGCAACTACAGGTTCTGTGATAAAGTCGACCTTTGTAAAGCACTTGAATGGGATGTTAACAACGGTAAAACGAATTTTTCCGCTTACGGATGATTGCCCGACGCTGTTGGCAGTTGAGTATTCTATGCAGTTTCTGACAAAACCGCTTATAAGTAATTTGGAGCTCTTTTTATCGTCTGTAAGTAGCAGTTGGCTTCTAGTAAGAAAGACATTCTTTTTCACTCTGGTTATTTCTAATGCGGGATCATCCAGTTGTATAGTAGCGTCAACATAAACCTGTACATCAGCTTCAGATATTACAACCGGGATTTTACCCACAAGAGGAACCTTTTTGCCTTTGATGTTGTATAATAATACTTGACACGAAGGCCTCGAACAAATAGTCTAAAAA
>DAOOVO010000117.1:0-12142 GCA_035370245.1 Pseudobacteroides sp. | reverse complement strand
CGCAAAAACCACAAAGTGTTCGAGAAAAATGTGTCAAGTAATATTGACAAGATCAATAAAATCATTCGTGCTTATTTTAAGGCAGTAGCAGCTACTGGCAGAGCTACTATAGATATGATGGAACGCTTATGCAGTGACAAAAACAATCCAGAACTGTACGTGCCTACTTTTAAGAATAACTATTCTCAAATGAAGCTCGACGGGCCTAAAAGCCATGGTAAAGTATTTGAGGATGACGGTGAAACGGTAACAATCTGGCACGAAGTAGAAGATACATTGATGAAATACAAATCGAGTTTTTGTGATTAAATGAGCTTATTCATGCTTTAATAAGATAGGAGGATAAGATAATGAGCAATCAATTAACAGAACGAGAAGTTTTACAACAATTGAATATTCCAGATTTTCGACATATTACAAAAGATAAAATTATGACTTTTGCATCTATGCTACAGAATATGGAGCCAGAAGTTGCAAAGAAAGCACTAGAGCAATTCCCTGAGTTTGCAAAAATGGCTTTAGAAGTATTGAAAGATTATAGAAGTGTTATGGAAAAAACACTGGATGTTAATTCAGCGAGTAGCAAGCAGTGTTATGACATATACAATGAAGTCATTGAAGCCTTAAAGAGTTGCCTGGCAAAAGATGACTTACCTTTCGAGGAGAAGAAATATTACATTGACAAAATGATGGAAATTGCAAAAATGGCCGAAAGTAAGGATTCAGAAAACAAAGGGTTTAACTGGAAGATTATTTCGTTAGGCGCATTGGCAGTCTTTACAGTTGTTGGTATAGGAGCAAGCATTCTTGGTGGCAACACTAATATTAAGTTGCCGAAACCAAAGTTATGATTATAGAAGAAGGGTAGTTAAATGTACGATTTTGACTTAAGAACTCCTGATAGTGCGTATGATTTTTTACTTACTTTCTTCAATATGTCTGGAGCAGAATATATTGAAGAGCTTATTATCAATAGTGGAAACGATTTTGAAAAATTTTGGGATCGCAATGCAGCAAAGGTAAATGACATCAGTATAGATAATATTAGAGTATGGGGATTTCATGTTGTAGGTTCTTTAGATGAATGCGGAGAAATTCGTAGTCACGGCTTAAGGAATCTCCAAAAGGTTTTAGCTGGAGATACTCTATTTAGCAGAATGCTAAAATCCAATGGTGTATTATTTGATGTGGAAAGACGTTTGATGTTCTATAAAGGTAAAGAGTACAATGTTGATTATGATTGGTATAGGCATAATGACTATACAATGCCTCCGGAGAAATATCTTGAGCCGATTGCACATCGAATATATTACGACTACTGTGTTAATGGGTTTATGATGAATGATGATGTTTTTTCATATGGAACAAATATTCATAAAAGGCCAGAGTTTTTAATGAAACTTTCCGCTGCTTTCCCGGATTTGAAAAAGATGGAGGAAGAATGGGCTAAACGTAGTAAAGGCTATAAAGTGAATTTTTACGCAACGATAGATCAAATCCATCGGTTCAATTTTGACTTAAATGATACTCAAGAAGAACTGACAGATGAGGAAATTGTACATATAAAACGGTGGATGGTAAGCCGTGCGATTGATCGAGCTAATAATAATTTGATTTCTGAAGTGTTCTTATATATAAAAGACGAAATAGATATTCCGCCTGAGCAAATAACCAGTTGTGAGGAAATATAGATTTTTGAGTACAGATGTTATTATAGACACTAGGATAACTGGAGTTCAGAATCTGTTGAAAGACACGACGGTTTGTTTAGTACTATTTGCGAATGAAGGTGAAAAATAATGAGAATAGGAAGAAATGATCCTTGTCCATGTGGTAGCGGCAAAAAATATAAAAAATGTTGTCTTGGAAAAGCTGATGATGTTTACTATTCTAATCCACTTAATCTTCTAGAAACCTATAAAAAAGTGCGAAAAGAATCGAGAATTAAAAGATGTCTACATCCTAAATCAGACGAATGCTCTGAAAAAATAATCGGGGCACATTCAATCCAAAACAATAAAATAATCAAGCGTTTATCTTCTAATGGTATAGTGTATATGCCTTGTCCAAAATCGGACAATCCATTTGCGCCAATGACTGTGTACGGTAGAAAAGAAGCAACTGTTTTTACAGGATTTTGTGGATATCACGATAAGACGGTATTTCAACCTATCGAGGATGGAATGTTTGACAAAAGCATACAGCATATTTTCCTTTATACATATAGATGTTTTGCCATTGAATATCATAAAAAGATAATTCTTAAATAAGGCAACAATATGACTTTAATATAAAAAATGTAAACAAATACTGTAATTGCAACATATATAATCAGCACCTGATTATTGGATAATATAAAATGGAAATTGAATTGCACTTGACAAAATAATTTTCATATATTATAATATAAAAATCTCTTTGCACTGCATATAAATCTACGGTACAAACTGAGCAGGCGATGAACAATATTGTTCGTGGGGCCGGGCTGGAAACAGCAGCAGATTGAATTATTTCACATCTGTGGGACAGTAAAATGTTTCATAGGTGTGTTTTTTTATACTTATTTGAAACATATAATTAGAATTTGCAATGCCATAGAGCTATCTTAATAATGCTTAAAAAGCAAAAACTGGAGGTAACTTATTATGACAGAACAAAAAAATCAAAATTTAGAAGGCTTGACAAGTGAGCAAGCCAAAAAGTTGCAGGAACAGTTTGGTAAAAACGAACTGGCAACTGTAAAAAAACAAAGTTTTATTAGCAAGGTTATTCACATTGTTTTAGAGCCGATGTTTTTATTGTTAATTGTTGCATCAATCATCTATTTTATATTAGGTGAACCACGAGATGGTGTGATTATGCTAATCTTTGTAATTGGTATCATCAGTATAGAAATAATTCAGGAATGGAAGACAGACAAAACATTAAATGCACTTAAAGATTTATCAGCTCCACATGTAATAGTTATTCGAGATGGAAAAGAGCAGACAATTTTAAGTGAAGACTTAGTCCCAACTGATTTAATGATAATCAACGAAGGCGTTAAAATTCCTGCTGATGGTGAGGTTATCAAGGCAAGTGATCTTTGTGTTGACGAATCATCTCTTACAGGTGAATCTGTAGGTGTTTGGAAAGTGACTGTTGATAATGCCGATAAAAATAATACAGATTATTGGCGCAAGGATTACTGCTATGCAGGTACTCTCGTTACGCAAGGAAGTGCTACAATTCTTGTAGATAAAATAGGCTCTAATACAGAGTATGGTAAAATAGGTATTAATGTAGCATCTGCTCCAGACAGTCCAACGCCTTTAGAAAAGCAAACAAACAGCATTGTTAAGACATGTGCAATAATAGCAGGTATTTTATTTATTCTTGTTACAGTAATAACTTATTTCAATATTCCGGATCATAAATTTACAGATAGAATTATTGAAAGTATTTTATCAGGAATAACTTTAGCAATGGCTATGATACCTGAAGAATTTCCTGTTATATTGACAGTGTTCTTATCTATGGGTGCATGGCGTCTTGCTAAAAAACAGTCTCTTGTTCACAAGCTTTCTTCTGTTGAAACATTAGGTGCTGTATCAGTTCTTTGTGTAGATAAAACAGGTACGATTACAATGAACAAAATGGCTGTTCAGGATACTTGGGCAATTGATGATGATAATTATAACTTATGTGAAATTATGGGGCTTGGCTGTGAAACAGATGCATATGACCCAATGGAGAAGGCAATGCTTTTACATTGTGAAAGCATTGGAATTTCAAAAGACCATTTATTTGGTGGTGAACTGATATCCGAATATGCATTTACAAATGAACTTAAAATGATGGGGCATGTTTGGCGACATGATGGAGAAATTGTTATTGCAGCAAAAGGTTCGCCTGAAAGTATATTGACTATATGCAAATTATCAGACGAACAAAGAAAGCAAATTGAAAATAAAATAAATGAAATGTCAAGGGAAGGTTTAAGAGTAATAGCTGTTGGTACAATGAATCCAAAGAGTGAATCTGACATTCCTGATAATATTACTGATTGCAAGTTAACATTTTTAGGTTTAATTGGTCTTGCTGATCCTCCAAGAGAATCTGTGAAAGAAGATATCAAGATGTGTAATAAAGCAGGGGTTCGTGTAGTAATGATTACTGGTGATAATGGAATCACGGCAAGTTCCATTGCAAAACAAATTGGAATGAAAAACAGCGATAATATTATTACTGGTGATGAACTGAACAATATGACAGATTCTGAACTTATGGAACGTGTCCATGATGCAAATATATTTTCAAGAGTTTTGCCGGAACATAAAATGCGCATAGTTAAAGCATTTAAGGAAAATGGTGAAGTTGTTGCCATGACAGGTGATGGTGTGAATGATGCTCCAGCTCTTAAATATGCAGATATAGGAATTGCAATGGGCAAGCGTGGCTCTGAGGTTGCAAGAGAAGCTGCTGATTTAATTTTGATGGATGATAACTTTTCAACAATTGTTCATACAATTGAAGATGGAAGAAGAATTTATGATAACATCAAAAAAGCTATAGGTTATGTATTTACTATTCATATTCCTATTGCATTTGCATCACTGTTTGCACCTCTTTTAAATATTAGTCCTGCAAGTCTTTTATTGCTTCCTGTGCATGTTGTGCTTTTAGAGCTTATTATTGACCCAACTTGTTCTATTGTTTTAGAACGTCAGCCTGCTGAAAGTAACATAATGGATCGAAAACCAAGGGATCCTAATGAAAAAATTCTTACAGCTGGAGTATTGACAAAAAGTATTCTACAGGGGCTGGCTATATTCATAGCTTCTTTTGGAACATATTATATGCTTATTAAACAACAACCTGAAAATCCACAATTAGCGAGAACAATGGGACTTAGTATTATAATGATTGCAAATTTATTTTTAGTTCAAGTAAACAGTTCAAATTATGATAATGCATTTAAGACGATGAAATATCTAATTAAAGATAAAGTTATGTGGGCTGTTATTATTGGTACTGTTGCAGGTCTTTTGTTAATGCTTTACACTCCTCTTAACAGAATTCTAAATCTTGCACCATTATCATTATCACAGTTCTTTATAGCCGTAGGTATTGCAGCTGTATCAGTTCTTTGGTATGAAATTGTAAAAATTTTCAACAATATGAACTTAAATAAAAACAGTTAGTATATTTTAGTTTGGTTTTCCTCAAAAACCTAAATTAAACAAAAGCAACTTCGCTCTCAATAAAGAAAGTGAAGTTGCTTTATGACTCATTTCAAAGCAAGAAGTTGTTAACATAGAAAGGTACATGTTTAAAATAAAACCGTCATTAGCAGATATACCAGATGAAGATAATCCATATCGTGGAATGCATATGGCAATTGATGATTTTCAGAATGTTAAAAAAATCTTTGATACTGCTTTATTGACTGGTAACTATGATGTGCTTTCTAGTGTTGTGTGGGAGTTTGATCAACCAGTTAGATTTGCGGGTACTGGTTTTGAAGCTATGACACATGATTTGGAAGGGAACAAAATACAAAACTTGCTAAATCCTAATGTTTCAGCAAAGCATATTTTTGTTATGGTGTTTCCAGAAGGCGAGAAAACATATTGCATTATATCTTGGCTCAAGGAAAATGATGCTTTATTTGCAAAGTATAAACAGCAACTCTTGAGTTTGCCAGAAGAAAAGAAGAAAATATATATCAATAATTTGTTACCCATGATTAGTGAAAATATTGTTGTAAACCCTGAAGCATGGGATAATTGGGAAGAATACAAACGTAATGAATTCGGTGCAATAGAGTTTGGAATAGCAACTTTGTTTGAAGCTGAAGGAGACTACTGGGATAGACTCGAACCACCTGTTTATGATTTGTTTGATTTGTAAAAAATTATTGAAATTCTATCTAACTAGCAGACTATAGCTGGTTGACATGTTCCCGTCTACCGATAGTGCCAAAAATGCAGTGGATATGTTTCCGAGAACGGACATACTCAAATGACATTCGTTCTATCCTCTCGAGCCACTGTGACTACGCTAATAGTTCTGTATTTACCTGCCTAAAAAGTAAATATATTCCTTTTATACTCTCCACGCACGTTGAGTGTGTAGTATTGATGTGTGCGTCCAGCGAAGCTGGCAAATGCTAACAGGTGAAAGTCCTGTAGTGGTAAAGGTAGGGCAGCCACTTAGTCAGTAACCAGCGTATGAAGTAATTTGTGCGTTGAAGCGTTACGGAATGTTCTGAAAAGAGCAGACAAACTGGCGGGTCGTAACATGAAGTGAATACTGCCGCACCGTTATTGACATTCCCGAAAGGGAACAACAGGGAGTCGAGCTGAGACATCAACAGCGAAGACAGCAGACGGTATGAAGAACCCTAAATGCAATACCTAAGAACCCTGCGGTGTAGAGGTAGCGACACGTCAGGAAAGTATTTGCCGGAACTGGAGAGAGCCTACTTTGCACAGGAAACTGTAAAGAGGAAGCATATAAGTGAAAGCGAAGTTGCAATCCTGCAAAGAGGCAGTCAGAAGTGCTCATAGTACCAAGGATTGTACAGACAACAAAACTGTACATAGGGAAGGGGCACAACTTTATTCAAGTCTGTAAAGGAGGTAGGTGCCGGTGATTGCCGAAAAAGCTATAAACACCCATGAAAAAGTACGAGACTTCCAAAACAGACTATACCTTACAGCCAAAGCTGACCGAAAGAGAAAGTTCTATGCGTTGTATGACAAGATATACCGTAAGGACATCTTGGAAGAAGCATGGAAACGGGTAAAACAGAATGGTGGAGCAGGCGGTATTGACAAAGTCAGCATTGATGATGTGAAAGCGTACGGCGAAGAAAAACTGCTGGACGAAATAGCAGAAGATTTGCGGGCAGAGAAATATCGGTGCAAGCCTGTCAGACGAACCTATATTCCAAAACAAGATGGTAGAAAAAGAGCATTAGGAATACCTACGATTAAGGACAGAATAGTGCAGATGGCGGCAAAGATAGTAATAGAGCCGGTATTTGAAGCAGATTTTCAGCCTTGCTCGTATGGGTTCCGACCGAAAAGAAATGCAAAACAGGCAATGGACAGGATATATGAAATGGCAGACAAAGGCGGAGCATTATGGGTAATAGATGCTGACATAAGAGATTATTTTGGGAGCATCAACCATGATAAGCTGCTTTTGCTGGTCAAACAGAGAATAACTGACCGAAGGGTGCTGAAGCTGATAAAAGGCTGGCTGAAGGCAGGAGTGCTGGAAGACGGGCAATACAGTGAAAGCACTGTTGGTGCACCCCAGGGCGGAGTTATTTCACCACTGTTATCCAATATATATTTGAATTATTTTGATGTATGTTGGAGTAAGAGGTTCGGACACTTGGGAGAATTAGTACGATATGCAGATGATTTTGTGATATTGTGCAAGAAGTTATCTCAAGCAGAAGAAGCGTTGCGTGCTGTAAAATGGATTATGAAAAAGCTGGAACTAACATTGCATAGTGAGAAAACAAGGCTTGTTGACATGTATTTCGGAAAAGACAGCTTTGACTTTCTAGGTTTCAACAACAGATTTCAGCGATTCAGAAACAAAAGCTGGCAGTGGTATTGGACACTACAGCAGATACCGTCCAAGAAGGCTATGAAGAAAATGAGGGCTAACATCAAAGAGGTGTTTGCAAGTCCGAGCAAATTGCTGTTGAGCATGGAAGAGATGGTTAAGTTGCTCAATCCTAAAATCATTGGCATGAGAAACTATTATGCCAGACGATTTGCAAGACCATGGTTATGGAAGATAGATAAGTATATCAATTTTAAGTTTACCTGTTGGTACAATCGGAAGAAACAACGTAACTACAGGCTAGGGAATGCTGCTAAAGTCAGAGAATTGACTAAGCAAGCGGGACTGGCAAGTATGTGCGGCTGAATGCTGAAGGAAGAAGAATATCGGAAAGCCGTATGCGGGAAAACTGCACGTACGGTTTGATGAGGGGGCGGTGGTAACCCCACTGCTCTACTCTATCAAGGCTGTAAGCCTTTATTTTACTAGCTTTCCGGAATTACATCCAAGTTGTCTACTCGACCTAAAGGGCAAAAATGCGTACACGGGAATATATCGAGAGAGTATTTTTGAGGTGAATTTTGAGCTCAAAAATTGGTAGGGTTGAGTTGACAGGATAGATAAATCACAATTTCTGTAAGAGTTGAGGAGACAGGATTTATTTATACAAAAATAAAGATCGAATAATAGGAATAGATTACAAAGTTACACACAACTGGAATGAGAGAGGGTTTATCATACTAGAAAAATATGGTTTTATTGAATCGTTTTGTATGGTACTATATATATAAGACCCAGTATGGTAAGCAAGATAAATTCTATTTTGCCAAATATTTGTGAAGAGGTATTAAAGTACATTAAAATTACTATTTGTGTTATTGGAAATAAAAATTTTCATAAAAAGGTGATATATATGCAAATTATACAGATTTCTGACATGCATATAACTGAAGACTCAAATTTAGATTTAATAAAAGATAAAATTAGGAAATTATATATTGCTTTAAAAGAAACACTTACCAACGTTGATCAAACTGTTTTATGTATTCTTGGTGATATTGTAGATAAAGGCAATGCGAAACTATACAAGAAAGCTTCTGATATACTTTATTACATGAAAGAAATTTTCGAAGAGTTTAACCCTACTTTTGAGTTTACTCCTGGCAATCATGATTTATGTAATTGTCCATACTCACATCCTATTCCAGAGAAATGCCCAGACACAAAATGCACTTTAGAGCACTATAATAACTTTGTTAAAAATTTTGATAGTAGCTATGATCACACCTATACCTTATTACGAAAAGAATATGACGATGTCGATTTGCTTTTGGCAAATTCTGTACATCACGGAAATTGTAAATACGGTTTACTAGATTTTGAGGCGCTCAGGATGATAGAACTTCAAAAACCCACACTGCTTGTTACTCATCATACTTTTCTAAGTGAAAGTGATACGGATATAGCACCCATAAGAAATGCATACAAACTGTTTGATGAAATAGAAAAAAAAGAGATAATTGGTGTGTTACATGGGCATACACATGGCTATAAAGATATAACAATTGGTAATAAATGCCGTGTAATTGGGGTAGGCCCCTTTTTAAAAGATATACCTAATATAAATAATCAAGCTAATTTAGTTACTGTTACTCCTTCAGGAATACAAAAAGTATTAAATTATTTCTATAGAAGTGATCTGGATCAATATGTCTCACGTAGTGTGTATACTCGGGATAATTCCTTATATAAAGGTTCAAACATAGAAAAACTATATTATGAAATTGTATCAGATGCTAAAAACACTGGGGTTATTCCTAATTTTCACCTAAATATAAATATGTCGTTTAAGGAATTTAATGATGAAATAGAACGGATTTTTCATGAGGATATTAATACAGCAAAGATGTGGCAAGATACAGAGCAAGTTCCAGAAAGTCTCTATTACAATCATGGGCAATATATGAAATATAATAATATAACTGCAATAGATTTTATAATTAAAGAACTTAAAAGCAAAGCTACAAGCAGCAGAGCAATTATTCCATTAATCAATTTTGAGATGGTTGTAAAAAGTGGAGATGGATTCTTACCATCTTTCGATTTGGTTCAGTTTGGTTTTTTAGCTGAAGATAGAACCCATCTTTTAGCCACTCTATACTTAAGAGCTCTGGAGGTCAGACATTTTTTAAAAATTAACTTATGTGAAATATATCTTATGTGCAAGCAAATTGCGGATGAGATTCGTTCTATTGAAAGGATTAATATAAATATATTTGCTTTTAAAGCACAGTATAAAGAAACTTTTGGTTGCTTTAAACGTGCCGAAATTGATAGAATTGATGAGTCTGAAATAGTATTACTCTTAAAGGAAGATCTCAAGAGTATAGTACATTTACTTGAGGAGAAAAGGGATCTTAATGAGACTGTTATAGAAAACAAAGGAATGACCAGCTTTTTTAAAGCATTACAAGCGATAAATAAGCGACGCACTATTAAGACAGAAATACTTCAGCAAGCTAGGTCATTTCTTTACATAATGGAAAAGTTGAAGTCAGAACGAGAAAAAACCTCGAACTATACTTTAATACATCAAATAGAAAGTCAAGTAAATGAGCAATTTAATAAAATAATTGAAATGTTTAGAGAAGGTGATATTTATGAATATTAATCAGTTAATTGATATACAAAAGCAGTTTGATTCTAAGCATAGAGGAAAGTTTGATTGGGCACAAAAAATAGATGATGAGAATATAGCAACTCTAGAGTATTTACTTCTTTGCCTTGTAGGAGAGTTTGGTGAAGCTACTAACCTAGTTAAAAAAGTTCTAAGGGGTGATTTCAGTCTTAATGATATAAAGCCTCAGCTAAGTGAAGAGATAGCAGATATATTTATTTATGTATTAAAACTTGCTTATCAACTTGATATAGACATTGAAAAGCAATTCCTTGAAAAGGTAGATAAAAACAAACGTAGATTTCTAAACTTCGAGATGAAAGAAAAGGATATGTAACATGGAAAAAGAATATGAAATTCAAATCGAAATAGAGAACAAGTGTTATTTAGATTGCCTTCATTGCTCCTCACTATCAATGCGTCATTCAGCATCAAATCCGTTTTCGGAAGAAGAATTGATGAACTTCTTTCAGCTATTTAATGTCCCTTTACATATATACTTCACTGGTGGTGAGCCGTTAGCAAACCCTAATCTTACAACATTAATAAAACTTGTAAAGAGTATTTCTACCGATGTTAATGTGGGAGTTTATACCTGTGGAATTCTAAAAGACACGACATCAATTGATGAAGAGTTCGCAGAAAAGCTAAAAATGGTGGGGCTTGATGATTGTTATGTTTCCTTATACCATTGTGACTCTGAGAAGCACGATCTGATAACAAATAGGAGTGGTTCCTATTGGGCTACTATACAGTCCATTCATAATCTTATTGATAAAAAAATAGATGTTAAAGTACATTTAGTTATAAATCGTTACAACTATCTAGAATTGGATAAAATAATAACAAATACTCTTAATCTAGGAGTAAAACAAGTGCGCTTATTGCGTATAGTTAAGGCTGGCGCTGCAGTAATAAATTGGGAAACAGTTGGCTTGCCCTTTGATGAGCAAAATGCTGTTATCAAAAGGATAATTGACAACATTGATAAATACTCTGGTTGTGTTACGATCTCTGGATTTCCAGAGGAAATTGCTTGCCGCCCGGCACCACAAGCGATAAAATGTCAAGCGGGGACGCATCTATTATATGTAACTAATACTAAAAAGATATACCCATGTGCGTGTACTAAGAGTGACTTAACTTTTTTAATAGGTTCCATAAACGATTTGGATAAGATAAAGCAATATCTTGAGATACAACAGGACTGTTTATATAACGAATATTGTCTTCATCCGCTACTCTGAACTGGACTATAAACGACTAGCTTTATATGTGTTATGGTAACTACAGGTTTGATGAACTTAATTCTGTTTTAACAAACTGGAAATTCTAGCAAGATTAATTGTTATGCAATAAACGTTGACATGTTCCCGCGAACGGTGGTTTTTCAAAAATGTACCGAAAACTCATTGACATGTTCCCACGTACAAATGCTATAAAAAATGGCCCGCAGACATCAATTCCATCAACTCGACCCATGTGGAGAGTGTCGTATTGATTACGAGGCTGTAAGCCTTGATTTTACTGGGTTTCCGGAATTATAACCAAGTTGTCTACTCAACCTAAAGGGCCAAAATGCGTACATGGAAACATATCGAGGGGGTACTTTTGGAGCGAAATTTGACTCGAAAATAGGTAGGGTTGAGTTGACAGATTAGATAACGGGCATTTTTGATAGGGGTTGAGGAGACAGGATGGATGTAAAGTATTAATTCATTCTGTTTCCGTCTATCATGTTTTTCATGAATTGTTGACATCAAAAATACAAATATATAATTTTAGTATTGACATACTAAAATTAAACTGATACACTACTATTAATGGAAGATTCTCTCATATTAATAGAAAGACCAGCTAATTAAAGTCAAGAGTTTATAATAAAAATTTTGAGAAATT
>DAOOVO010000116.1:0-12197 GCA_035370245.1 Pseudobacteroides sp. | reverse complement strand
AACTTTAAATTGGAAGTTTATATATTTATTTTCAGGCAAATTAATAAACTTAATAGGTATATTGACGATATCTCCAACTTTTCCTTCCGCAAACCCAACAATAATTGTCGGTTTATCTTCTGCTGCATAATTATTAACCGGCAAAAATACCAGCATATTAAACAATACAAGCATTAAACAAATTATCTTTTTCGCATTAATATATTTTTCTGCAGTTTTTAATAACATAAAAATATTCATCCTCCCCCAAAAAACCGAATATTATAAGATCACCAACCAAATACTAAAATTTAGCTGTAATCAACCTATATTATACATTAAGAATATTATATCAAATAAGACAAAAATATGTAACCCTTTTTCTACATTCTTATCCTAATTTACAAAAATGTGCAAATTTCTATTTTATTGTATGCTAAATCGAAGAATTGATCAGAAAAAAATAAATTAAAATGAAAATGGGAGTTTATCTCCCAAGATAAGTAAAATCATAATTTAATTTTACAAAATGTTTCTAAAAAATATTTTAAATAATAAAACTCGTCGTTTCAATGCTCTATTTTGGCATTATATGAACTAAATTGCTTAGCCAAAATAATATACTATTAATCTTTTACATTTATCTTATCTAATTTTACATTATCTATTCTAAATATAAGATTAATAAAGTATTTGATATATTCATGAATTCTTATAATTATTAGGGCTTAGGCCTGTGAATTTCTTAAATACCCTGCTGAAATGCTCTACATTTGCATATCCTACACTTACCCCTACCTCATAGACCTTTAAATTGGTGGTTTCTAAAAGCTCTTTTGCTTTTTCCAGCCTCACAGAGGTCAGGTAATCAGTAAAAGTCTGCCCTGTTTTTTTAGTAAATATGTTGCTCAAGTGACTTTCACTGAGCCCTACAAAATCACTTGCCATCTTAAGTGTCAAATCATTATGGTAGTTGTTGCGGATAAATTCCTGAACTCTCAGTATAGCTCTGTTAACCTTAACATCACGTTTTTCCTTCAAATAAGTAACAACAATATCGGTTATATCCTTTATCCATTCGTTAATCTCTTCCTGGGTTTCAAATTTTGCTATTATGTCGTAAAAATCCAAATTCTGTCCGAAAACATCAACGGTATCATAACATTTTTCGTTAATAAACTTAATAATAATATAGATTATTTCCATATAGCTAGCATAAATTTTATCAAGCCTTTCAGGATCCGAATTCCTGATAAGCTTAAGAAGTGCTTCTAACTCATACTGTGCCTTCTCTTTATCAGCTTCTATCAGAGTTCGAATAAACTTTTCTTCTTTTCCGAATATGCTGTCAATCTTTTTAGGCTTAATCTTATTTGCTATTTCGGGAGTTATAACGGTACCCTTACCGAAAATAAATCTGAGCTTTACATTATATCTGGCTTCATCATAAAGTTCCTTTATTTTTTTATCTCCCGTACTGAGAGAACTCACACCCGCAGAAACACTTATTTCCATGGAATCATGCAGACTGTTGTTCAAAACTGTTACAATATCATATACACGGTCCATCAAATCATCATTATCATTGTGATCCAATGACATAAACATAAGATATTCCTGGGGTGACAGAACAACACATTCTCCACAGCATATATCTTTCATAGTTATATCAATCTGGCTCTTTACAGCATTGGAGAAATCACTTATTGTATTACCGTCATATTTTTCACTAATGGTCTGGAAGTCATCAACCCATAAATAGCACAATATAAGATTATTGAGATTGAACCTTATTTCATATTGATCAATTAACTTTTCCAACCCTTCATTTATTTCCGTTTCAAGCAAGTGTTTAAGCAGTCTATCCTTTGAGGAACTTAAACCGGCAATTGTGCTAATTGTGTCTTTTGACTGTTTGGCATTAATATCTTTAAATTTAGCTTGAATTTTTTTAAAATAGCTGCTGTTTAATTCCGAATTAAGCATGTAGTCTGAAGCACCTTGCCTGAATGCTTCCCTCACCAAATTAAAATCATCTCTTTCTGATACTGAAATTATGAATACTTTGATATCAATACTTCGTAAATAAGAAATAATATTTAACATTTTTTTGATATCCGCATCCATATTAACAATAATAAGATTAATATCATTAAATCGGTTCAATATTTTAATGACTTCACTTTTGCTTTTTGCTTCCAAAATTTCGTATGAGCTTCTTTTAAACCAGTTATCAGCGTAGTAATTTACAGCATCGTTATCAAATGAAATCAACAGAACTCTATTCATTATTAACCCCTTCATAAACAAATATAAAAAAATATATCAACATAAAATAAATTTTATCATATTTTTAATATTTATAAAACTATTTTTGTCATATGATTTTAAATATTGAATACTATTGGGGTAAAAAAACAATGCCTGTATGTAGGGCATCATTCACTTATCTTCTATTTTTAACAAAATAAAATATTCCCAAACCTATCAATGCAATAATTATTAGAGGCATTAAAAGTCTTACAATAAAGCCTAGAATCCTTAACACTACTATAACTACTAATACCGCCAATATAATTCCTATAATACCTTTTGTTCTATTATCCATTTATTTTTCCTCCTGCCACTATAATAAATTCATTATTTTAATTTATTATACACAATTTTTTAATATTTTTCTAGATGTAATTAATATTTTTCACAATATAATTAATTAATTTTATTGCATTTATTAAATTTTCACATGTAATCAAACTTTTTAAAGACCGGTTATATTAATACAAACATATTACGAATTCCGTAGCCCAATTCTCCCATATCATACTTTGCTCGAAATCTCTCTTAGTGCATTGAGCGTTAATTCAATTTCATCCAATGTATTAAAAGGACCAGGACTGAATCTTACGATACCGGATTTAACAGTACCTAATGTCTGATGTGCCAATAAAGAGCAATGCAGTCCTGCACGGGTTGCAATATTATAAACCCTGTCAAGGACATAGCTTACTTCAGTAGAATCGATATCTTTAAAGTTTAAAGCTACAATGCCCGAGTTAGAGTTAATTTCATTTTTACTGTATATTCTAATTTTAGAAATTTCTTCTATACCCTCATGCAGAGTCTTAACAAGCTTATGCTTTTTTATTTTAATGTTCTCAATTCCAACATTTTCAATATAATCAATACCTGCTCCCAACCCGATAATACCCGGGGTATTTAACGTCCCGCTTTCCATATTGTCAGGCAGCATTTCAGGCTGAAAAACAATTTCCGAATGGCTTCCCGTACCTCCAAAAATTATGGGCGAAAGTTTAAGACCTTCTCTTATATATATAGCCCCTGTTCCCTGAGGACCTAAGAGACCCTTATGGCCGGGAAACGCCATCATGTCAATGTACATCTCTTTAACGTCAATATTAATGGAGCCTGCACCCTGGGAAGCATCAAGCAAAAAACATATTCCTTTTTCATGAGCAAGCTTTCCCATTTCCTTTACAGGCATAATAATACCGTTTACATTTGACGAAAGGGTACTTACAATAAGCTTTGTATTTTTTTTAATTGCCTTTTTGATATCATCAACATCTATTTCTCCAAATTCATTACATTCAACCACAGTAAATTCTATTTTTCTATCTCTTTTTAATGTATTTAAGGGCCTTATAACGGAATTATGCTCCATAGATGTGGTTATAACATGATCCCCTTCTTTAAGAAAGCCCGATATTCCTATGTTTAAAGCTTCTGTTGCATTTTTTGTAAAGCAGATTCTCATAGGATCGTCTATATTAAATAAAGCACCTATTTTCTCCCTTACCTTCATAACCTCCATAGAAGCCTTTATAGACAAAGAGTGCCCTCCCCTGCCGGGGTTCGCACCATATTCCTTCATGCATTTCATCATTTCTTCATATACGGTATCAGGCTTAATGAAAGACGTTGCCGCATTGTCAAGATAAATCATAGCATCACCTATTCCTCAAGTATCATTAAGGCTGCAGGAAACGGAGCCAAAGCCCTTTCCAGTATGCCCTGAACATACGCTATCAACATGCCGTAATTGGTAATTGCTACATTGTTTTCTTTTGAGAAGTTTATCCTGTATTGCATTTCCTGCCTGTTTAACATACAGCCTCCACAATGAATAATAAGATCGTACTTTTCTATATCTTTAGGGAAGAAGTTTCCTGAAGCCCATTCAAACTCCACTTCTCCGCCGCTTAACTGCCTCACCCATCTAGGAATTTTAACCTTTCCGATATCGTCCGCTTGTCTATGGTGAGTACACCCCTCTACAACAAGGACTTTACTTCCGCTTTTTAGCTTTTCTATCCGCTTAAGGCCCCTGACCATTTCCATGAGCTCTCCCTTATACCTTGCAAAAAGTATTGAAAAAGATGTTAGGGTAATATCTTTCGGAACATCCGCGGATACCTTTAAAAATGCCTGAGAATCCGTTATTACCAGTGAAGGCCTTTTATTAAGGTTCTCAATTGTTTCCTTAAGCTCATACTCCTTTGTAACAACAGCCATTGCATCGTTCTCAATAATATCCCTTATTGTCTGCTGTTGGGGTAAAATCAATCTTCCCTTAGGTGCCGCCTTATCAATCGGAGTGACAAGAACAACAAAATCTCCCGGTTTTATCAAGTCACCGCAGATGCTCAATTCTTTTTCATCATATACGGCATTTTCCGATATGGCCTTTTTAAGCTCTTCAATACCTGTTTTTTCAAGGGAACTGATACCTATTACTGGTATTCCTACCTTATTTCTTATTTCACTTATATCATCACCCGACAACGGCTTTAAATCTACCTTATTCATTGCACATATAACAGGAATATCTCTGCTTTTTACCTTTTTGATAAAATCCAACTCAAAATGAGTAATACCTTCCTGTGCATTTACTACAACTATGGCAAAATTTGTTTTTCTTAATACATCATATGTTTTCTCAACCCTTAAGTTTCCTAAATCACCTTCATCATCCATACCTGCAGTATCAATTATGACTACCGGACCTATGGGCAAAAGCTCCATTGTTTTATAAACCGGGTCTGTAGTGGTACCCGGAACATCCGAAACAACAGAAAGCTCCTGACCTGTAAGTGCATTTATTAAACTTGACTTGCCTGCATTTCTTCTTCCGAATATTGCAATATGCATTCTTTCCGAAACCGGTGTATTGTTCACAAAAATCACCCATCACTTTCTCATTCTTTTTCTATACCTGGTATGCCAGGCTTTGTTAACTCCAATGGATTTAGTATTCTGTCAATTGTTTTACTGTCCATAATCTTCTTTTCCAAAATAACAGTTCTTAAACTTCTATTTTCCTCTACACATTCCTTTGCAAGGCTTGACGCCTCGTTATATCCAACATGCCTTATAAGAGCAGGTGCCTGTACATAGCTTTCTTCCACCATCTCTCTGCACCTATCCCTGTTAGCTTTTATCCCTTTTATGCATTTATGTATAAATAGCTCTATACCGTTTCTCAATATATCCAATATCTCAAAAAGATTGTGTGCAATAACAGGCAAAAAAGCATTAAGCTCAAGTTGCCCCGATTGAGCCGCCATAGTAATGGTCATATCGTTTCCCATAACTTGAAAAGCAATCTGGTTAATTGCTTCAGGAATTACGGGATTAACCTTTCCCGGCATTATTGATGATCCTGCCTGAACAGAAGGAAGAGATATTTCACCAAATCCTGCTCTCGGTCCTGACGCCATAAGCCTTAAATCATTGGCAATCTTCGAGAGATTGACACAGGATGTCTTTAAAAGCCCCGACACCTCTACAAACACATCATTGTTTTGGGTTGGATCCATCATGTACTCTGCTCTGGCAAGGCCTATACCGGTCAATTCCCTAAGCCTTTCAACCATAAGGAATATGTACTTTCTGTCTGCGTTTATTCCTGTTCCCACTGCAGTACCGCCAATATTGACCTGTCTCAATCTTTCTTCAACCTTGTATATTCTCCACCTATCCCTTGATATGGCCTGTGCCCATGCACCGAATTCCTGACCTAACATTACAGGCACCGCATCCTGAAGCTGTGTCCTTCCTACCTTTAAAACAGAAGAAAACTCCTCTTCCTTTTCCTGTAAAGCAGTTTGCAATTCCGAGAAAAGCTGGCTTACGGGTTTTAACATTTTAATGGCAGCTATTCTTACGGCTGTCGGAAATACATCGTTTGTGGATTGGGACATGTTAACATGGTCCAATGGCTCAATAATATTATAATCGCCCTTTTTACCGCCTAAAAGCTCAATTGCTCTGTTTGCAATGACCTCATTTACATTCATGTTGGCAGAAGTTCCTGCACCGCCCTGCAAAGGATCCACAACAAACTGATCCATCAAGCTGCCCGACAATATTTCATTACATGCTTCAATTATAGCATTTGATTTATCCTTATCCAAAAGCCCAACCTCAGCATTTGTTATGGCAGCAGCTTTTTTTACCAAAACCAGTGCCTTTATAAGCTCATTGTGAATATGCCTCCCGGTTATAGGGAAGTTTTCCAAAGCTCTGGCGGTGTGAATACCATAGTAGGCTTCGTCCGGTATCAGCATCTCACCTAACATATCCTTTTCTTTTCTCATCTATCACCAACCCCTGAGTAATCAATTAATCGCATTTTTATCTTCTATCATGCCTGTGTGGCCGAGAGTTTTAAATATGCAGGAAGCTTCCTTCCTGCCTTATTCACTGCATAAATGGCCGCTTCCATATCAACCATATTTTTATTATCATAAATCCTGTAATTTCCTCTATAGATTTCAGGTGTACTAATCAGCATAATAGTGTTTGCTCCCGCATTTAGTGCCCAAACCTGAGCATCTTTATCCAACGAAGCTAAAGCAGTGGTTGACGGAATATAAACTTTTTTGCATACAATTCTTGTAACAGCAACTGTCCTTACCGTAAGATTAACGTCGCCATGGGGCAAATGCTCTAAAGGAGTGCCTTTTGCAGGAATAAATGGGCCAATACCTATCATATTTATTCCCATTTCCTTAAAAAAGATTATGTCATCTGCAACATCTTCAATCTCCTGGCCCGGCAATCCTATAATATTGCCTGAACCGTTAATGTATCCCAGCTCCCTGAGCCATTTAGAGCACTGAATCCTCCTGTCATAATCATCATCGGGATGTACTTCCTTAAATATTTTCCTGTTGGTTGTTTCTATTTTCAAAAGGAAATTATCCGCACCATTTGCTTTAAGCTCTTCATATTCCTCTCTTGTTCTTTCACCAACGCTTAATGTTATCCGCATTCCGGTTCTTTCCTTTATAAGCCTTATAAGCTTAATTATTCTTTCAGTAGGCCATAGAGGATCCTCACCCGATTGCAGTATAACAGTCTTTATACCGGCATCATGAAGGCTGTCAACAACCTTCATGATTTCATCTTCCGACATTCTATACCTTCTGGTGGCAGAATTCTTTGAGTTTATACCGCAATAGCTGCAGCTTTTACAGCAATAATTTGAAAACTCGATGGCAGCCCTTATTTCAACCACATCCCCTACCATCTCTTTTCTTATTCTGTCGGCAGCAGTGAATATAATTTCTACTTCTTTGGGTTTATCAGTCTTTAAGAGGTAAACTATATCATCTTTAACAAGTTCATCTCCGTTTTCTATCTTTTTCAAAATGCGTAAAAATTCATTTGATATGGCAACGCCAAGCTTTTCATCAATAAGTCCCTGAAGCTTTAATTTTATATCTTCTATAATATCTTTATATTTAACATTCTTGCTTTCAAGTATGTTTTTCGCTCTTTCGAGATCATTTCCACTTATCTTAACTACTATGGCACAAACAGTCCCCGTCTGCGGAGGTGCAGGAACCAGAGCAGTTTCAATATTTTCATTTTGCAGTGTTTTATTGATTAAAAGCATACCTGCCGTATTATGTGCAACAATCAAAAAATTCTTACCACCCATTAAACCACTCCGTTCTAAAAATAAATGTCCCTTTTTCCGCTTTCAATTTCCTTAAGCTTTTCCTCTGTTGACTTTCTTATATTTGCATCTTCAATTTCATCAAGTGCTTTGCTTATTATCTCTTCGCCTTTTATACGAAGTCTTTCAGTACCATAGTCCATTAAATTTTCTTTAAAAGTCAGTATGGCATTAGGCTGGCAAAACTCATGGATTTCTCCCTCTTTGGCATATTCCATAAATGCTTCGCCGGTACGGCATCTTCTATAGCATGCTGTACAAAAACTGGGTATATAACCGTTCTCACATATAGTCTCAAGCATCTGGTTTAACGACCTGTGGTCATTGACTTCAAACTGATCTGCCTTCTCCTCTTCCTCTGCATATCCGCCGGGACTTGTCTTTGACCCTGCACTGATTTGAGAAACTCCAAGCGACAATAGCTCATCTCGAAGTTTAGGACTTTCTCTTGTGGACAATATAATTCCCGTATAAGGAACAGCTAATCTGTATATTGCAACTATTTTCTTGAAATCATTATCGTTTACAATGTAAGGTATCTCGTTAAGTGCCCAGCCCAAAGCAGGTCTTAGCCTTGGAACCGAAATGGTATGAGGTCCGACGCCGTATTTCTTTTCAAATGCATTTATATGCATTAAAAGCCCAAGCACCTCAAACCTATAGTCATACAATCCCAACAATGCACCAATTCCAACATCGTCAATTCCACCTTCGAAAGCACGGTCAATGGCTGTTATACGCCAGTCAAAATCTGCCTTGAGTCCTACAGGATGCATCTTTTTGTACACTTCTCTATTGTAAGTTTCCTGAAAGATGACGTATGTACCTATTCCATGCTCTTTAAGCTGCCTGTAGTCCTCAATTTTCATCGGAGCTGCCTCAACATTAATCCTTCTTATATCCCCTGCCTTATAAACCGCATCCATAGCATCAGTCAAATGCTTAACACCTGTTTTTGCGGGATGCTCTCCACATATGAGCAATATTCTTTTATGTCCCTGAGCCTCTAATGCTTTTGCTTCGGTTACTATTTCATCTATTGTAAGTGTTTTTCTGTGAAGTTCCTTGTTATCCCTTCTAAAGCCGCAATATAAGCAGTTGTTTGTACATTCATTGCTTGTATATAGCGGTGCAAACAAAACGACCCTTTTGCCGTATACCTTGTTTTTAACATACCTTGCCGCATCAAATATCTCCTCTAAAAGGTCACCGCCTTCAACAAAAAGCAGCTTTGCAACCTCTTCAAGGCTAAGGCCCTTGCAGTTTTTTGCTTTATTTAAAATTTCCCTTATTTCCGATTCATCAACTTTACCGGACTTTTCAAGAAGAGAAAATATAAGTTCTTCATTTATATAATCAACCATAAAATCAACTCCCATTTTATTTAATCAAACTTTATTTAATCAAACTTTGACCAATTTTTGTATTAATATTAAATTCCGACACATTAAAAAATCCTCCCCACAAGTCAGGAAGAATTAACATAACAAAATAGCATAATTAATCCCCCTTCGATAAGATATATCTCCTTCTCGTCAGGTATTACCCATCATAAGAATTCAATTTTATTAATAATATTAATGCAACTTCACATAAATACCTTGCTGCATTAATAATATTATCCTAATTACACTAAAATCAGTAGGTCAATGCTACCTTAACCTTAATACCGGGAATATTTCCAAGCTTTCCTGTTAAAGCACCTATTTCATCATTTGTACCGTCTACAATAATGGAAATGACGGATATTTCTCTTTCCTTATACGGAATACCCATTCTGCCAACAATTATACTGCCGAAATTGCTTAAAATATCATTGACTCTTCTCGCATTTTCTTCCCGGTTATTTACAACTATTCCTATTACTGCAACTCTATTTTGATTAGTCATAACTCACCTTCGTTATTTTTTTAACTATTTAGCTATATATGAATTATACCACTTTTCTGTTTCATGTAAACAGTTTTTTTGAAGCTACATTAAATAAGCCATAATGAGAAGAAATCTTCTCACTATGGCTTTGAAACTTACAATTTCATTTTTTCTTTTAACTTCAAGATTTGCTCATTCGTTAACCCTGTATATTTCTCAATCAAAGTTATATCTACATTTTCTTTAAGCATTTTTAATGCCACTTCATTAATACCTTCAATCTTTCCTTCTATCTTCCCTTCTATTTTTCCTTTTTTCTTTGCTTCTTCCGCAATAACTGGATTGTATAATGTGGTAACCATCCTATCAACCTCCTTGCTTATACTTGAATACTCTCCATATTTATTGTATAAATCAGTTACCACTTTCTGCCCTTGTTTATATCATCCATAACCGTATAATTAAGATCATACCAGAATATCTGACCGCGGTATCTAAGTTCATCCCTGTAAGGAGGCACTTCTGTAAGAAGATCACTGTCAACGGGATAGTTCTCACCATATATGCTTCCATTGCCTAGAGACCAGTTGTCCTCAAGCTTTGAGAACTCCAATGTCCTTGTAACACCTCCATAATCTTTGTATCCTGTTATATCGAAGACAACTAAAAGCTTTGTAAACTTCTTATCATAGTTGAGTGCCGGTGCGGCGGTGCCTTTTTTTACTATTCTTGCATTGTAAGGAATGAAATAAGAAAAGCTCCAGGTACTGTAATCAGGCTTGGTCGCATCCGGTGTAACCATGCTGTTCCTGCTTAAATCAAATAGTTTGGATTTTGTATAATATTCGCTTTTTGGGTCCGATATGTTATAGAGCTTGCCATCATTATTCCATGCGTACACATCAACAGGTGTGAGTGTATTGGTCTTATCAAGGCCGTAGAAAAATGCTTTAACCCTCACTCTGCTGTCAGACTTTTCAAACCCCACAGTATCAAGGCTTAAGTCAACGCTGTAACCCATTTTTATGCCAAGGCCTTCCTTGTTTCTATAGACAGGCATGTCCTCCACACCTATACCGTCTAGAGATAGCTTTGTCGGCGTGTTATCGGTTTTCCTAAAATACTTTTTCCAACTGAAATCATAAATGGTGTTGAGCTTAATGTTATAAATCTTGTTTATATAAATGGGCTCCGAACATGTATAGTTTTCGTTTCCGGCCCTGTCCTTCAAGTATATATGAAGGTACCACAACCCTTTTTTCAAATCTGCATAATCACTTTTACCATCATGTATTTCAATTTTGAAGCTTTTCTTCTCGTCCTTACCTTCAGAAGTTTGAAATCCCTGAACAGGAGTCATAGCACCAGGTGAAAGAACATTTTTATTCTCTGTCCATAAATATCTTGCTTCCACAATGCCCGACAGGTTATCACCCATGGTTACAGTAATGCTGTTGTCTGGAGAACAAATATATTCATGGCATATTGTGCCGTGGGAATCTTTGCGGTTTCCCTTTATTGATTGACCATCCCAGTTGAATTCAACTGCGTATGGTTTGGTTCTATCTATTTTGTAAATACCTGATGTGGAATCAAACCTGTAATCATTTGATACGTTTAGAGGATTTTGAGTGTCTTTCGGGGCGGAAAATGTACTTGAGAAGCTTCCACATACAAATATTAAGACTATAGTCATAGAAAGAATTCTAACAATGTCTTTTTTCATAATAATGCCGTTCCTCCTTACAAAAATAAAGTACATTAATGCATTAATTATAAATAATGTCATTTTAATGTACTGACTTTCGGTCTAATCATATCATTTATCGGAATTATTATGAAATTAATGTAGCATTTTTTGCTACTGATCATATTATTTCATTGCAGCAATATATGCATTCCATTTTTCACCATTAAGCTCTCCTATGAACTCATAAACCGGTTGATAAAAACCTTTAGTATCATATTGATAAGATATTTTAATATCTTTTATTTCAATTTTACCACCCGGCATATCAGGCCAGTCATGAAAGTTGCCTTTCAAAATCTTATTATATGCACTTTTCGGACTTATAATATCAACATTCCTTACAAAGTTATTTTCATATATATCATTCCTAATACTGCCAACAACACCATCATATGAAATATCAAATACTATTTGTCCCGATATCATTTTTTCTTGATCATGAGAATTAATCTTAAAAGTGATTGTGTTCCGAGTAGTAGAATCCACCACCGCATTATTCAATGAAATATTATGATTTCTGGCAAAATCCATAGCAATTTTATATTTCTCATCATCACTTAAAATTGATTCCACTGCAATAACTCCTGTTAAAAACAGGTAATATCGATCTTT
>DAOOVO010000115.1:0-12450 GCA_035370245.1 Pseudobacteroides sp. | reverse complement strand
TCAAAGATCGATATTACCTGTTTTTAACAGGAGTTATTGCAGTGGAATCAAGATTAAGAGTTGCATGATCCAAATATACCAAATCATCAACTAATATTAAAATTCCTTCCTTTTTTTCTGCCGAAACATATTCCTTTAATGACCTTTCTATCCCTACTGTTCCGGAAGTTTTGTCAAAGAAACCTGCCTTGTCGCATTCCAATAAAACACCATATGCTTTAGCTTTAAGCTCCCTGGCTGCATTAAGTGTTATAACTTCAAAGTTTTGTAAAGCTGCTATTTCATCTATTTTTTTAATAAATCCTGTTCTTCCTGAACCTATTGGTCCAATTATACTCAATACTCCACGTTCTTCTTCTATCAGTTTGCTTAAAAACATCCTTACCTTTCGAATCTGATCATCTCTTTCAATAAACCGTGAGATCCCTTTATACAATAACACTTCTTTTGCGGTGTTGTTCATATTGCTTACTACCTGCCCACGTCCTCTATGCTTTGCTTCATAGCACAAATCATCTGCTATTTTTATTATTTCATCAGGACTCACACCGTCTTCCGGATATGTTGCTATACCAATACTTAAAGAAATATTAACATTACAATCTTCTTTTATTTTTATATTTTTTACATTAAGCAGCATCTTCTCAGCTGCAATTAAAGCATCTTTTTTATTGGTATTTGTAAGCATAACAACAAATTCATCTCCACCATATCTAAACAGCAGATCGGTTTTGCTTATGGATTCTTCTATGCTTTGAACAACTTTAACAAGAACAATGTCCCCAATGGCATGTCCATATACATCATTTATATTTTTAAAATAATCCACATCAATAAAGCATAACGAAAGTGACAAGCCACACTTTTCAGCCCACTCCATCTCCCTTACAAGCCTTTCATTCATAAGCCTCCTGCTAAACGCACCTGTAAGAGAATCTTTTATATCAGAACTACTAAACTTAGCATCAGGGGTAATAGTTTTCATACATGTCCACCTATACTTCCATCGAATACTTTAATACATTTTCCAACTCCATTGTATAACCTTTGTCATATGCTTTCTTGAAACTGTCTTCATTCATTTTTGATTCAATATATAAAAATCGTCTATCAAATTCGGCAATATCGTTCTTTGAAATAATATTCCTAACTTTTTCAGCCAACTTCTTTGCCGCTCCAATCAATGCTGCAGCTTTTTCGAAATTGCCCGCTTCCGTTTCAATCTCGGCCAAGCCTCCAAATACAAGCATTAAATAAACCAGTGATCTTTGTTTTGTTTCTATACTAATTTCAATGCTTTTAATAAAATATGCCTTTGCTTCGGCCAAATCACCATCTAGCATTTTCAACTCTGCAATATTTCTATAAACCCATATTATATTTCCGTTATGATTTATTTCTTTCAAAACTTTAAGACTATTATCGTAAAAATCCCTTGAGAGATTGTAATCGCCCTTATAACGGTATATTTCCCCAAGATCATTCATAATTCTTGCCATAATCTCTTTATAACCTATGCTTTCACATAAGCTCAGATTCTTATAGTAATATTGGAGTGCCAAATCATATTCACCCTGTGCACGCATAATCTCTGCAAGGCTTATAAGTGATTCTGCGATACCTATCTTATCATCAAGTTCTTCATGTATTTCCAGAGCATCTTTAAAAAGACTGGCTGCATCTTCATAATTACCTTTTGACCTTTCAGCATATCCCAATCTAAGAAGTGCCCAACTCATGCATCTTTTGTTTCCAGTCTCTTTACTCAATTTTAAACTCTCATTTGAATACTCATATAACATGTCATATTTCCCAATATAAAAATCCATCATACTTAAATCACTTAGAACAACCGCCACACCTGCTTTATCATTTATCTTTCTATACAATTTCAAGCTGTTTAACAACATTTTTTCCTGTTCTTCAACATTTCCGGCAAGGTTATAGATATAAGAAAGGCTATGCAGGATAGACGCTTCTGTCTGCAATTCTTCCAATTCTCTGCATATATCAAGTGCCTCCTCAAAAATTATCCTTGCTTTCTGATTTTCGCCATGCAACATCAACATTTTCCCATACCAATGATATACTTTTGCAAAGGTTCCTGTTTTATACTTCCCTCTATATTTATAAATAATTTCTTCAAGTAAATTCTTCCCTTCAAACCAAAAACCTCTTGTCTCCCAAAATAATCCCATTGCAGCGGCAATTCTTAATTCCATATCGGCATTTTTAACTTTCTGTGACCATTCTATAGCCATACGAATATTATGGTAGGCTTTTTCTATCCTGTTAAGCCATTCTCTCATCATATGCCCGTTAAGTTTTTCGTTAGCTTCCTCAATAAGCATAAGATAGTACTCTGCATGACGTTTAGCACAGCTGTCATACTCACCGCTATTGTTGAGGTTATTAAGTGCATATTCTCTGATTGTTACGATCATATCCAAATAGATATCTTCATTTTTGGCATTATTGAAGCTAATTCTAACTAAGCATTTATTTATCAGCATTCTGATACCGGCATTTATATCAAGGTCATCCAATCCTTCGCTTACTACCGTTTCAGCAGCCTTTTTAGTAAAGCTGCCTGCAAATATTCCCAGTCTGTTGAATAATTTCTTTTCTGCTTGACTGAGCATATTATAGCTCCACTCAATTACATTTTTAAGTGTCTGCTGCCTTTCAGGCACTACCGCCATTTCTTTCCAGGTCCATTTCAACCTCTCTCTGTTTTTAATAAGCATTTCTTCAATACTCAAATCTGTTATATTTGATGCAGCAAGCTCTATTGCCAGAGGTATGCCATCAAGGCTTTCACAAAGTTCTATTACAAGTGGAATATTTTTCTCAGTCAGAATAAAATCAGGTTTGACAGCCTGAGCTCTTGTTACAAAAAGAACAACTGCAGGATGTATAAACTCTTCCATGGAATTGCTATTTTCCGTCTTTTCTATATCCATAAACGGAATATTATATATGTATTCACCTGATATTCTCATAGCTTCTCTGCTTGTAACAACTATAGTCAATAGGGGTGCAGCCGCCAAAAGCTCCGATACAATTGAAGCTGCGTTTACAACCTGTTCAAAATTATCCAGAATAATCAAGCAGTGTTTTTCATGTAAATATTCTTTTAATGTTTCAAATATAAGCTGTCCTGGAGTTTCTTTAATATTAAGTTCAGCAGTAATGGCTGATATAACCATATCCGGTTGATTGATTGATGCTAAAGGAACAAAATATGCTCCGTCCTTATAATCATTGAGTCTTTCCTGTACAACTTGAATAGCAAGTCTAGTCTTTCCTATTCCACCGGTTCCAAGTATTGTTACAAGCCTGTTTTTATCCAACAGTTTATTTAATTCTTGTATTTCTTTCTCACGCCCAACAAACTCCGTTATATTCTTAGGAAGATTATTAGACGGCATTTGGGACTTTACACCAAGTTTTTTACTCAGGTAAACATTTTTATATCTCTCATCAACAATAAATTCATTGTTTTTATTAAGTTGAAATAAGCCCTGGCCATACAGGTATGATAGCCCGGCAAAAATATGCTTCGGAAGCCCATCTGTCTGGTTATTGAGCCATATTGAAAACTCTTCAGGCACCTCACATTTAAATATGTTCTTTAAGAGTTTAAATGTACCCGCCAATGTTAACGGTTTTATTTCATAAATCTCATATAACGATACCTTGAGGTTTTCAAAATTCCTTAAATCCTCTTTTTCATTGCTGTAAACAAGTCCTACTGATTCAAGCTTGCCATATATCATCATATATCTTATGAAATTAATAGTGGCATAATCTGTATATTTAAGATTGTCAACAATAAAAACAACTCCTTTCTTATTGTTGGCATTAACCAGGTTCATTAATATGTTCTCCATATAATCTATTGAAATTTGATCATTAATCCACTCAATTTCATTTAAATTCTTTATAACTCCATATGGCTGTGAGTTCAATTCTTCATTTGACGACAGCTTAATTGTTAATAAGCTCTCTTTTTCTGCCAGAGATAAAGCACGATCCAATAAAGCTGTTCGTCCTGCTCCGGAAGAACCCAAAACACCAAATATTCCTCGTCCCAAAGAAATCAGGCTTTCTATAAAGCTTTCCAATGAACTTATTACATGTTCCCTTTCTATAAGCAAATCGCCATTGGAAAAATTAATACAATTGCTTCCTAATTGAGATTCACTTACAATACACCCTCTTCCATTACGCTTTGCTTCATAGCATCTGTTGTCTGCCACACTTAAAAGAGTTTCAACAGACATTGCATCCTCAGGAAAAGAAGCTAATCCCATACTTAATGATAAAGTGATCTTAGGCTCTCCATCTATAGGTTCTGACTTAAATATATCATGTATTTTTGATAATAATGATAATGCCCCTTCTTTTGGAGTATTAGGAAAAATCAGTACAAATTCATCTCCTCCATATCTAAAGAGCATATCAGATTTTCCAGTAACAGTCTCAATTTTTTTAACCAAACTTATTAGGACTTCATCGCCTCTTTTATGTCCATATGCATCATTTATGCTCTTAAAATAATCAAGATCAATAAAACATACCGACAGAGGCAAATCACAACACTTTGCCCAATCAAATTCCTGCTGAAGTCTTTCATCAAGCATTGTCCGCGTATATGCTCCTGTAAGTGAATCGAATATTTCCTTATTATTATTTTCAATCCCCAACAAATTCAAATCATCCATAAACATTCTCCTGTAAATCTTATAATTAATGTTAAAATGATTGAACTATTACTTAGGATTCTTATTGATTTTTATTGATTCTTATTTCACTTGTGTATGCATTATCCTTAAATGTATATCGGAATTTTTTCTAATTTTTATAACATACAAATCAACATCGATTTATGCTTGACAAGGCAAATAGCTTGTATTTCAATGTAATTTAATCTATACATCATATTAATTTCGTTAAACCCATTGAAAATCTTTATAAAAAGTAGTAAAATATAATTGTAAGAGATTTATGTAATTAATTTAATAGTGAACATACTGATAAGGACAAACCTATCGAAAGATAGGGACGTAAAGCCCATGGGTCTAAGGTTTATACTATGATAGCCGGGTTGCCAAAGGTGTTAGGTTAGCTTTCTTTTATAAGCTTATACCAGCTCTGTTTGGCAAGTCAATCAGAGCTTTTTTGTTTACTTTTATTAATTACGTAAAACCCTTTCGAAAATGGCAAACCTTTCGAAAGAAAGGGACGCAAAGCTACAGGTCTACTGTTAATGACAATTTTAGTAAAGTCTTTTGATTTTATTAAAATTGCATTCCAGAAATTTCATAGGATTATCTTTCGGGCAGTAATTCTATTATTAAAAGCAATAAATGCTTTTAATTCCTAATTTTCAACTATGGCCAATACATCTTTATTCTCTTCTAAAATGGAAGTACTCTCTTTTGTAATCCTTGAAAATTACTGGACATAACTATGACGGCTGAGTAACCGAAAAAGGGGGATTTAGTATGAATCGATTTTTTAAGTTCTTTTTGATTTTAACCATCACTTCTGTATTTTCATTTGCACCATTTCAGATATCAAATGCGAATGAACCAATTTTGATTTCCGAAAACGGAGTATCTCTAATTAAAGCTCCTTCTACGGCCGATGGAAAAATAAATATTTCCGGCCAAACAACCAACAAAAAGATAAAAGCATTAATAATAAAGGATAATTATCAGGAATGGTTTGATATTGACCTGATAAACGGAAAATTCAATAAAGACATATGGCTCACTGAAGGAAAGGGCCAATATGAAGTCAATATAATGGTTAATTTGGAAGATAGAAAATACACCTACGGTCCGAGATTATACGTTGAAAATGTCACAGATGTCAATCGTTTCCTTGTTCCTACTAAAGATATAGATAGCAATGATCCCGAAATCTCCGACCTTGCAAAACGTCTTACTCGTCTCTCCAAAACCGACCGTGACAAAGCGAGAAATATATATAACTGGATTACCAGAAACATAAAGTATGACTATACCAAATATCGAAATCAGCTGGCCAATGATTATTCAGATGTCTATGGTGCAATAAATACATTCAAAACCAAAAAAGGCGTTTGCTATGACTTTTCAACTCTGTTTGCTGCCATGTCCAGATCTATCGGTTTGGAAACAAAGGTTATACGCGGCAACTATGTATCGGGTAAACGTCAGGAATATCATGCATGGAATGAAATATATCTAAAAGATGAAGGCAAGTGGATAAAATTAGATTCAACATTTGGATATGCTTTAAACAAAGACTATTTTGATAATCCGGATTTTGATGATGATCATGTAAAAATTGATGAATTATAAATTTACTTGCTAAATCTTGTATGACATAAATGAAGCCGGTTGCATGGAGGTGGTAAATTTTTCGCAACCGGCTTTTAATTTTGCTTTTAATTACCCTTTCAAAAGACCCTTCTCTGCAAAACTGATATACTTTTCCCCTGCAACAATAATGTGATCTACAACATGTATTGATATTGCTTCTAAAGCAATTCTAATCCTTTCAGTCACCTCAATGTCTGCACGTGAAGGTTTCATACTGCCTCCGGGATGGTTGTGGGCGAGAATAACGCTATTTGCCTGATGCCTTAGTGCCGTTTCAACAATAAGTCTGGGATATACAGGTGATTCGTTTATTGTCCCTTCTTGTATCAATGCTGAATAATTGACTCTGTTTTGGCTGTCTAAGCAAATAAGATAAAAGACTTCATATGTTCTTCCCATAAACAATGATACGGCAAACTGCCCGGCCTTTACAGAGCTGTCCAATACAGGCTTATCCCCCCATTTATCGTTAATATATCTTCTGGAAATGGAAGGGATCAACGAAAGAAGAAAAGCGGAATTTTCCCCTATTCCCTCCGTATTGCAGAGATCTTTTATATCTGCCTCAAAAACGCCTGATAACGAACCGAACTTTTTTAAAAGCCTGTGTGCTATTTCATTTGTATCTCTTCTCGGTATTGAATAAAAAAGAAGCAGCTCCAATACCTGATGAGGTTCAAAACCATCGAGCCCGTCTTTAATAAATCTTTCCCTCAGTCTTTTTCTATGGCCTTCATGCATATTATCACCTGTAAAATGACTTAATATATTACATGCGGTATTAATATAATACTATTTCGGCAATAATTTCTATTTTCTGAATATAAAATGATATTAAATGTTTATATCATTCAATAGTTATTTTTGAATTTAAAGGCACTATTTGAATCCATGTAAGGCCAGGGTTCAACACAATGGTTTTGCCGGCTTCATCGGTATAACTGGTCTGGGCAGATCTTGAATTTTTTGACCATTTGATTTTGATTGCATTACCGCATGTTATGTACCATCCATCACCGCTTCCTACATTCTTAAGGTCCTGTCTTCCTTTATCGTCATCCTTTATTCCGTAGTTGGCTACGTACTGGACGATTATGTTCTTAACTTCCAACTGTTTTTCGCTTACCCTTTCCATATGGGGTTTTCCGTTACGAGACTTCATATACACTTGATTTAATGCATCAAATTCAAATGTATTAAATATTCTTGAATTGTATCTAACCGTTACATTATCTGCTTTTCTATCCGTATTTAATTTTTCATCTTCTTGATTGTAGCTAAAGAGCAATTTTTTATCGGTGGACTCCTTGTACTTTGCCTTTTTTACAAAATTCATTACTTTTTCCATTGATGTATATGAATCCTGCCAATTCCCTTTATCCTTTGTCAAATCCCAGAAAACTTCTCCTCCATATCCCACACCGTTTATATTGTTGATTTTGAATTTTGAAATATCACTCATGGCCATAGGGCTCCAGCCGAAGTGCACATATATTGCATCATGCTCCATGACATAATCAAGGTAATAATGTCTTGAGCTTCTTACAGGACCGATCATGGTGGGATTGGTGCCCCAGAACACCGGCATCAATCTGGTTTCACCGCCCTCCACAGTAATCTCATAAATCAGTTGTGCCTTGTTTAAGCCACCTTGGGGTAATACTTTTTCGCCCTGATTGTCAATCATTACCGCTACCGGCCTTTCGCCTTCCTTTGGAAAAACAAAATCACTTATTTTTTTAGTAGGTGTCGGTTCAATTATTGGAGTATTTGTGTAAGTAGGAGTAAATTGTGTCGGTAAATTGGTAGGCTTTAAATCCTTATTCTCTCCGTCACATGCTGTTATGCTTGCTATAGCTATCAGAAGGCTAATTGATATAATAATTTTTCTAAGCATTAACTTCCCTCCAAAAAAATAATCCCCATATATAAACAGAAGGATCAATTTTTTCAAATTGGTCCCTCTTCTCATACATTTTTCTATGAACATTTTGCTACAAAATTCTATTCCGAAAAATCAAACTCATCTTCCATTCTGACTTTGAACTCTTCAAAAACCATGTTTAATTCACTTTCGTCATCAATACTAATGAAAGAATCTTCGCCTTCTTCGTTATGCTCTATCTTAAGAATCAATACCTCATCAGTATCACTATCCTCTTCTTCTTCCTCCACTTCAAGAGGTAAAAGAACAACATATTCGCTGCCATTCATTTCAATTGTATCAAGATGTTCAAACTCAACTTCCTCTCCGTTTTCGTCAACCAAAACTACTATACCATCTCTCTCTTCGGACATTTTCATCCCTCCTTTTCTTTATCAGAATACTATTATATCACAGTATAAAAAAGTTTCCCAATATTTTCTCACTAATTTGTAAACATTAAATATATTTAACATAATATTTAGATTTTATACATTTCCATAAGCAAGTGATATATTCTAAAGCAACCGATTTATAGGCTGTCTAAGTAATTTTGCAGTATATACACAGCAGCGATTTGGTCCTCTATAGCCTTTTTCTTTGATGTCTTTATTCCCATGTCATGCATAGCCCTGTTTGCTGCTTTAGTGGTCAATCTTTCATCCCATGGAATTACTTCAACATTTGACTGCTCTTTCAATAGATTTATAAATTCCATAGTTTTTTCTCCTCTTTCACCAACAGTGCCATTCATATTCTTAGGAAATCCAACAACACACCTTTCTGCCCGGTGCTCCATTATGATTTCAACTATTCTTTTTAAAGGTTTATTAATATCGGTATTCCATCTTATTGTCTCTACACCTCTTGCAATCATTCCTAAAGGGTCGCTTACAGCAACTCCTATTTTTTTATCTCCATAGTCGATACCAATAATTCTCATTTTTCCTCCATATTTATGAAATGTGTGGGTAATGCTATCTTATTTTTATTGCAAACATGGAACAAGCACTTGAACAATAACCGCATAAAACACACTTGTTCATGTCCGCCTGAGCTTTTCCGTCTACAACCTTCAGTGCCTTTTGACGGCATCTCTTAACACAGCTTCCGCATCCGTTGCACCAATAATCAATATGTAGTATTCTCTTTTTATTTGTCAAAGCATACCTTATACTTTCCGATACCTCTTCATTGTTGAAAATGCTTACATTCATTTTTACTTCTTCTATAGACTGCATGCCCAATGCAATGGAATGTATATAAGGTATTTTTAACACAAAGTCCATGCATTCGTCATACATTTTTAAGAGGTTGCCTCCACCTAATGGTTTCATGCTGTATATACCTTTTCCGGCATTATATGCCTTTTCTATTGCTGCCAGCATTTGGTCTACAGTTCCGTCACCTATTCCAAGGCCGGTCTTGTTCACCAATGGATGTATTACATCTATCTCAGGCATATCTGCCGCTGCCTCCACCACTTCAATATTATGGGTGGATACTCCTACAGCTTTTATAATGCCCTTCTCCTTTTGCTCCAAATAGTAATCAAGGGCATCTCTGTGCCCTCTTAAAGTCAGCCTTGTCTCCTGCTCGTGAAGCATGAAAATATCCAGTACATCAACATCCATTTCCCTCCTGGCTTTTTCCACACTATCCCTTGCGGATTCTTTGCTGTACGCATATGATTTGGTTGCAATCACAGGCTTGATTTTAGAGATTTTCATAGCTTCCCTAATATGTGGGTATGTTCCGTATAATTCAGCCGTATCAATGAAATTTACACCCATTTCAAATGCACTGGCGATAATTCTTGCTCCCTCATCTATTGAAAGATTAGCCTGCAACGGGCCTATAATGAGCCCTCCAAAACACAATCTGGATACTCTTAACCCAGTATTGCCTAAATTTACATAATTCATAATTTACCACCATAATTTCCCTGATATAAAATCAATAATGAGATTTCCATTTCATCATGTTGAATTAATTAAATATTTCCTTAATAAATATTCCCAATAAATTAAAAAAGGACATTCAAAAAAATTATTAGCAATAAGCTAATCTGCCCGGACTGCCCTAATAAACCGATTGTTCTTAAACAATACTAATTTATTTTTTTTCTTCCAAATAAAATCTCACTATCTCTTCTAAAAGCTCATCCCGTTCAAGTCTTCTTATTATGCTTCTTGCATTATCATGACTGGTTATGTAAGTAGGATCTCCTGAAAGTATGTATCCCACTATCTGGTTAATCGGATTATATCCTTTTTCCTTCAATGCATTATACACCAATGTCAATATTTCATGAGCAGAATTAAGTTTTTCCTTTTCAACTTTGAACATCATGGTCTCGTTATTAACCACTTATAACCACTCCCCCAACTACAAAGTGTTGTATGATTATTTAACGCTATATCTTACATTTATCGCCATAAAAACTGTGAGGTTGTTACATATCTTATTCAGATCTTTTCAGTAAAAGAAGACATATATTGCTTCAACAATCATAGAACCTTTAGGTTATTGAATAATAGTACTTTAGTACTAATATTATAATTGTAATACAAGCTTATAAAATATGCAAGAATCACCAGTCTTAATTTGACAACATTATCTAATCCTAATTATTTTTATCACATTTATAATTCACTTCTCGGTAATAATTGATTAGTGAATGCCTAATATTATAATATATTTCCCAGGATATAATCTTCTTTTGCCTCTACAAGCTCTACATCGCAGATTTTCCCCTTTATATCGCTTTCACCCTTAGGACTTGATACAACACGAGAAAAATTCATAGTCAAGCCTTCCATCTTCCCTTTATGTAAATTAAACTCCTGTTCAAACAATACCTTTACTACCCTGCCTTCCATTCTCCTATTAAATTCCAATAGATTTTTATCCGACAGTTTTAAAAGAATTGAGCTTCTCTCCTCTTTTTTTTCCGGCGTGACCTGATTTTTAAAAGTTGCAGCCAAAGTTCCCTTTCTAGGAGAATATTTAAAGACATGCATCTTTGTAAGAGCTATTTTTTTCAAAAACTCCAATGTTTCGTTAAATTCAATATCCGTTTCTCCCGGAAAACCAACCATTATATCGGTTGTTATTGATACATCGGGTATATTGTCCCTTAACATTTTTACAATATCTGCATACTCACTTGTGGTATATTTCCTGTTCATTCTTTTTAAAGTCTCGTCGCACCCGCTTTGAAGGGATATATGAAAATGAGGGCATAGCTTATTAAGGCTCCTAACTTTTTCAACAAACTCCTCATTAACCAGCTTAGGTTCTATTGATCCTAGCCTTATTCTTTCAATTCCTTCAAAATCATGAATATCCTTTATGATCTCAAGAAGAGAAGAGCCTATATCCTTTCCATAGGACGCCAAATGGATGCCTGTAAGAACTATTTCCTTAAATCCGTTTTGTGCCAGGCCTTTTACTTCGTTTATAATATCATCCTTATTTCTGCTTCTTATAGGTCCTCTTGCATAAGGTATTATACAATATGAGCAGAAATTGTTACAGCCGTCCTGAATCTTCAGTATTGCTCTTGTTCTGTCCTTATATGAAGTCAAATCAAGCTTTTCAAATTCCTTAAAGCCTTTTATGTCATCAACATAATTTATTTTGCTGCTTCCTGCTTTTATTTCTTCAAGAAACTCCAATATTTTCCCCTTATCCTTGGTTCCAACCACCATATTAACTCCCGGTATTCTCTCCACCTCTTCCGGCGAAGTCTGAGCATAACAGCCCACAACTATAACAAAGGAATCGGGATTGATTTTCTTTGCCTTCCTTATGACATTTCGTGATTTTCTATCACTCATTCCTGTGACTGTACATGTGTTTATAACATATACATCCGCCATAGAATCAAAATCAACTATTTCATAGCCTGCATTCTCAAAAATCTCCGACATGGCACCGGTTTCATACTGGTTAACTTTACAACCAAGCGTAAAAAAAGCAACTCTTTTCATTAAATTTCCCTCAATAATGTTTTATATATTTTGAATCAAAAGTTTGTTAAGTATGCACAATTAAAAGCAAAACCCTTATAACAATGGCATTTCAACTACTTTATTATAAATCATAGTACATGATTTAACAATATCATCATTGACTTAGCACCAAAAA
>DAOOVO010000114.1:0-12502 GCA_035370245.1 Pseudobacteroides sp. | reverse complement strand
TAGACGAGTATCACACTTATTTTGTAGGTAATAGTAGGTTGTTGGTACATAATGACTGTACCACTGACATGATGGCCGCTGGAAGAGAGGCAATAGAAAATGCTAGAGCAAGAAATATAACTGATCCAAGAATATTATCTGAAGTAGGCTCCAGAGCAGCAGATGCAATAGGCGATGCAAAAGCTATAGGAGTAACTGATGCAATACAAAGGATTTCTGATAATGCGGCTGTGGCAGTAATTAATGGCAGAAAGTTTACAGAGCCTACATTACCTATAGGTGGCAAGCCAAAGGGAAATTATCAAACTCCAGACCCTAACTATCCAGACCCAATAACTCGTCAAAATCAGGCAGCAGACTTGCTAGCAGATAATGGATATGATATCAAGATGTTACCTGAGAATATGGTTGATAACCCCTACGGTATTGTGCCGGGCAAATTTCCAGATTACTTGATTGATGGCGTACCATTTGATTGCTTTTCACCAGAGACAGCTAATGTATATAACATATGGAGAACAGTGCAAACAAAGACCGTAAATCAAGCTAGACGAATAGTACTAAACCTTGATGGTTTTCCGGGTTTAATGGATGATTTAGTTAAACAGTTTTATGACTGGAATCATGATTTGCAAACACTAGATGAATTATTGATGATTAAGAATGGAAAAATTAGTAGATTAATTATGAATTAAGGAGAATAAATATGTTTTTTGTATTCTATATGTCTTCAATAGGCATTCGAAGTTTCGCAGAGTTAAAAGATTTTACTATTAAAATTATGCCAAATGCTGAATTAAATATACCTCAAATGCCACAAAAATCACAAGTTATAAAGAATTCTGATGATCTTTCAGATTTTTGGTGTGATTACTTTTCTCTTTCATTGAAAAACGGTGGACAACATGTTGAATTCAGAAGCCAAGATTATGGTATGAATTTTAAATATCAATTCTGGTTTGATATTTATACTGCTTCTCCAGACTGGATAGAGGGAATGCTAACTTTTATAGGCAAAATAATAAAGAAATATGACGGCGATTGTGTGCTAGAATCAAATGGTGACACACCAATAGTGATGCGAAAAGATGGTGTAGTAATTGTAGATGATTCAAAACTTCGTGGTACACAAAGGTTTCCATTTCACCATTTAGGAATAGAAGTGGAAGAAGGTAATCTAGAAATAGTCTAACTAAGTTGCTTTACATTATAAATTATAACCCAGCCTGAAAAATAAGCCTTTCGGGTTGGGTTATTTTTAAAAATTGATATTTGGCAGAGAGGTACAGTGGTTATAGGTACAGGAGAACCCAAACCAAATTTTTACATGCAGCTATAGTGGTTAAGAGTTATAGCACAACCGCAGTGAAAATGCATTGTTATGTGCTTTATTATATTAATTTTTTATGGCGTAAAATTGCCATCTGATTCCACCCTAATATATGTCATAATTATAATATTATTACGTTTATACATAAAAGTAAGTGCCATAATACAGAAGTTAACCTGTAATATGGCACGTTATGGTTTTGATTATACATTATACTGCTTATAATATAAGCAAAATTGCCAGAAACACTTAATTTAAAATCTTGGTTTTCATCCTTCTTTATGGACTTTCCAACATATAAATTTAATCAACAAGGATATTACTTACTTTTTTTAATCTTTTTAAGTTTTTCATCAATATCATTTTTAAGAGTATCAAGATCAGCATATTTTTGCAAATTATTACCATTGGATAGGGATTTAACTTTTTTGCCATCCGTAACACTGAATAAGCCATATTCCAAGGATACAGAATTATATCCATCCGGATGTTTATGGAGAATAAATAGCAGTTCATCGCCCTTTTTTACTTTCTTTTCAACTTTATCATTGTCCGCTTCACCAAGTTGTGTAAATGTAATAATGTTTGAATCTTCAGAGCCATATAATGTTTCAATTATCTCTACCTGATAATAAGTTAATGCCTGTTTTAATCCGTATTTTGCACCAGGTATTTCTTTAGTTTTATTGACTCCATCAGATATTACTTTTCCTTTAACGATCAAGTCAGCATAAGGCAACATATCATCCAAAGTTTGATTGGGATCAACATCAAAACTAGTACTATAAGTAGTATTCTGTGATGTTTGCATCCTTTTATTATCACTACCATTACTAATAAATACGACAAAAGCAGTTATTGCTAAAATGCTAATACATAATAAAATACTTATTCTTAATATTGATTTCTTTTTCATAAACAATACCTCCATTTTAGTTAAGGATTTACGTAGTTGCGAAATGCTTAGAATATGCTAAATAAAAGCCATTCTACAACATATTTTTTAAAGGATTCCCCCCACTTTTGTCGAATTCTAATATATGTTAAATATTCAAATTACTACAAAAGAAAGGGTATCCTAAAGTGTTTCAAACTTCAATTTTTGATTCCGAACTTAAAAATAATCCATCGGGTTCATTAGCCCTCATTAAAGAACATTTCCCAATTAAAGACTTAATTCCAGCCTCATGGGTGTATAAGTTTCATAAGCGTTTTGGTAGAAAAAGAGACTATTCACTGTCGTCATTCCTCCTTGCTTTTATCCTGCAAAGGGCTCTTACTATACCCACTACAGAATTGCTAATAGCAATTCTAAATATTTCATCAGAGCTCAGAGAATTTTGTGGTTTTGATAAAGTTCCTGATAAATCCAAATTTTCAAGGTTTAAGTCCAGCTTTCATAATGAGTTGGAGGAGTTCTTCCACTCTATTGTTGACCTTACTGAGCCAATATGCAGGGCTATTGATGCCGAAGCCAGTAAAACTCTCATTATCGACACTACAGGAATTGAGGTTTATGTCACCGAAAACAATCCTAAATTCTTTGCCTCAATCCAGAAGAAGATTGAAAATTACTATAAAAGCCGTAATGAAGAAGTTGATCCTGCTAAAGTCATTATGCAAGCTTGCCTGCCAGATGCCTAAAAAGGCTTCTTCAAATACCGATGCCTCCTACCAATACACTAATGGTCATTTCGCTTATGCCTTGAAGGGTGCTGTTATCTGCAATAAACTCGGTCTTGTAAGGCACATGAAGTTCTGTGATACCTTCAATTCTCTCTCTGATGACCTAATAGAAGAAAAGTACCTCTATGATTCAAAGATTTTTGCGCCTACACTCCGTGAATTTCACGCAAGACACAGCTTGTTTGATTATAAATATATTTTGGGAGATGCTGGGTTTGACACTATTGATAATAATAATATTGCCTATTCAGAGTGTGGTATGATTCCTCTTATCCCAATAAACCAAAGAAATTCCAAGCCTGACCACCCAAAACCCGGGGTTAATAACACCTGTCCAAAAGACCCTTCTTTAATACTCAAGGTCGACGGGATTGTAAAAGAGAAAAACCGTAAACCCCGTATCAAACTTATGTGTCCTAAAACGAAGCGAACCAGCAAAGGTTATGTCTGTTCATGTGAAAACCCTTGTACTCAAAGCAAACTGGGCTATTCCCATTATATATACCTCCATGAAAACCTCCGTGATAATCCGATTATTCCGAGAGACTCTAAACAGTGGGATGATATTGCTGGCAGCAGACATGTTGTAGAACAAGTTATCTCAAGGCTCAAGTTTCCCTTAGCTCTTTCAAACTCATATACAAGAAACACCAATACAGTAAAATTTGATTTCTTCATGGCCGGTATAGTACAATTGGTCATTGCATATGTGGCTTATAAAGCTGGTCTTGTTGATAAAATCCGTTGTATTAAGTCCTTTGCTGCTTAACCAACCACTAGAAACTTAACGGCAAGCCTTTTTGTCATGCCTTTCTTTTCTATCCAAATTCTTATTTACTTATCAATGAACATTTTAACTCTTTATACACATATGATTACGTAAAATTTGCCTGTTCTTTTTGAGTTTGTTTAATATTTCTCTTACATTTCGCAACTACCTAAGTTAAGGATTAGTAAGGATAATATGATGCTAAGTCTGAACGGTCATGGGCTTGAGGGTATACTGTGGAACCATATCCAAAATCTGACCATTTACCTTGTCTCATTACAGTCACAGTTCCATCATTTGTATCTTCTAAACCTGCACAATGACCAAATTCGTGAATAAATACTTTGGTCTTATTTTCAAAACTAAAGTTTGCAGTTGTATTAGGATTTATATACATGGCAGCATATGTAATATTATTATTAGTTATATACCTTTCTGTTGCACCATAACCATTTGCAGGCCAAGTCGGATCCCAGTAACCTGTACGCACATCAATTGTTGAAGTTGCATAGGAAGAATCCGTTATATATATATATTTATCGCTGAAGTCGTTCCAGCGCTTTTTAGCCCAATAAAAGGCGCTAGTGTAGTCGCTACCTATATCAACACCGTAACTTTGCATAAGTAATTGCTTTTGCATAGGCGAACCCGGAGTAGTGTATTTGGGAATTATATTAATGTAGTTCCACCGATATCCATATGTATGAGCAAATACTATGTTTTGAAATAATAATACCACTAATAAAATAAAAGCTAAAGTTATTCTTTTCTTCATTAAATATGTACCTCCTATAGTATTTTGGTTTTGTAAATTTTAAATCGAAACTATTTATATCCAAAAAATTTATCCTTCACCTCCTGTAAACAAGGAAATTACTCCAAGAGTAAGTATATGATTAAGCAGTTACTATGTAATTATATCATAAAAAAGGTAATAATCAATACTTGAGTAATAATATTACAATGGCCCCGCTTATACCACAGTTAACTTATTTTTATCTCATTTTTTTTTTCAACATCGGACAATTCAAATTCTATTACAGTTTTAAGTTCACCTTCTTCAATTGTGTCACCTTCTGTTTCCGGCAATGCCATAACGATAATTTCTGCTTTGAATTTTCCGGATGTTAACTTATTTCCGTCCTTATCTTTCATATCCCATGTTTCCTGCCATTTTAACGATTCTCCAGGGTTTATGGTATTTGATACAAGTGCTAATGTGAAGAACTTTCCATCGGAAAATCTGTATACTTCTTTATCATTTTCATCGGTTACGATTATTTCATACTGCTGACCGGAACCGAACAATAAATTCTTAGGCTCTGTGTAATGACTCATTAATTCAAAATCAAATACTACATTTCCGTCTTTAATTGTATAATTTCCTCTTGTCTCAAACCTTCCTTTTACAATAGGCTGGACGTTAGATTTTGACTCTGTGCGTATGGATTCGGATGTGTTAAGTATCAATGCAGCTAATTCGCCATATGTAACAGTTGCTTTAGGGTCAAAAATTCCGCCTCCGCGTCCCTTTGCTATATTTTTCATATAAGCTGCAGTAACTGCTTGATAATAGCTGGAATTAATTTTTTCCATATCAGTGTATATAACCATTTTTATTGTAGGTATTTTATCAAGTTCCTGACCGGTTTTTTGAGACCATAGTTTCATTAATTCACCGACAACAGCCTCTCTTGTCATTGAGTCCGGTTTACCATTATAGCCTGCATCCAATACTAGCTTTACAATATTTTGAAAATCCTCGGTTTTAACAGGTGCATTTAAGTCTTTTTCGTTGAACATTCCCTGTACATTATGATTTTTTGATAATTGGTCTATGAATGTTTGAGACCAATGCTTAATTTGATAGTTTACTGGAATGATCTTATTATCTTCAACTGATATTGGCTTTATATCATTAAGTCCAAATGATGTAAATACCAAAGATGAAGATAATGCTGCTATTAAAATTGTACTTCCGAATAGTTTATTTTTCATAATAATGACCTCCATTGTTTCGATTTTAATATTATAGACGATAAAGAATCATATTATGTTCCCTTAATTTAAAAATTATTTTCATGAGCATAAATTTCAGAAAAAAGTCGCATAGACTAATCCGAACCATGGCATATATCAAATAGCGATTGTAAAAAAAAATCCTATTATCTCGATAAACTGTTGAGATTATAGGATTTTTTTACTCATAAATCATATTGCGTCGTAGGTTATAAAATCAAATATGGCAATTATTAACGGAAATGAGAAGTCCAAAATGAAAATCTTCTATAATAATCATAGAAACTACACTTAATTGATTTTGCTTCCTGTTACTTGTTTTAACTGTCCGCTTAATTCCTGTATTTGACATAAGTAATCACTGATTTGCATTATCTGACTATTCTCATCTTCGATGGTTGCCAGTACTTCCTCGGTAGATGCTGCATTTTGCTGTGATATACTTACCATGTTTTCCATCTGTATTTGAACTTTCTCAAAACTCTCTGCAACGTGTCCGATCTTATTCATACTTATTGCTATTTCTGTATTGGTTTCATTGAAAGCATCCATAATATCCTTAAAATATGTTGATATATTGTATATAATCTCTGTACCTTCCTTTGTTGCACTTTCGCCATGGCTAACCTTTTCATATGCTTCATGTGACTTGTTGAATAATCCTGTTGTTACCTGAGTTATATCATTAACTATTCGTGCACTTTCTTCGGCCAGTTTTCTTACTTCATCGGCAACTACAGCAAATCCTTTTCCGTGTTCTCCCGCACGTGCTGATTCTATAGCGGCATTAAGTGCCAATAGGTTTGTTTGTTCTGAGATTTGTGTTATTTCTTCCAGCAAGGTATTGACTCGTGCCATACTTGTCTGAAGCTCAGATACGGTTGTATTGGCTGTGGTTATGGAATTGCTGATAATGTTCATCTGATTATTCATTTGTTCAATTTTATTCCATCCTTCTTCAACTCGTTTACTCATTAACATGGATTTTTCTGAGATTTTTTCTGAGATTTTTCGAGTTTCATTTACCGCTTTCAGGGATTCTGACATAGCTTCATTAATTCCGTAAGCACTGGAGGATTCTTCCTGTATTGATTTGGACATCTCTTGCATTGAAGTAGTTATATTTTGACTTGATTCACTAATATTATTTATATTTTTATTCAACTGGTTTATTCCGTTATCAATAATATCTGTACTACTTTCTACTTTATTTAAAGTCTTCTTCAATTCATCCAATATTTCTTCTGCTTTTACTTGTTTGATGTATGATTCGATAACCAGTTCTCTACCCCATTTGCTTAAAAAGTACAGCAGACCGATTATACCATTGAGCACTATTAGTACAAAGATAAAAACAGGAAGTGTGGTGTTAGGACCGGCTATATTCTCGGGTTTTACTATGTAAGCGGCAATAATCATAACGTTTACAATGGCTCCATGAGCTATTATAACTTCTTTTTTGAAGTATAAAGCCATAAGAGCTACAGTACAAAGAATATTATAATGTCTCCATAATGCAAATCCAAATAATAAAGAGAGAAGGATCATGCTTGCACAGGGTACTATTCCGAAAATAAGACCTTTAACATACTTATTTATGGGCAAATAGTAATTTATTACACCCAAAATAATACATGGTGAAGCCCGAAGAAAAGTTATAAGTCCAAGCTTAATTCCGTTAGCTATGATTTCGTTAATAACCATACAGATTATAATAAGACATGTTATCGCAAGACTAACTTTGTGAACTCTTTGAACATTGTATGTATCTTGTTGCATAAAGAAATCCTCCTTTTAGTATAAGTTTACATAATAAATGAATTTCTGTGCAAATTCATTTGAACTTTTAGTTTTTAACTATAAATGTTTTCGTTGGGTAAAACGACCATAGGAAAAATTTGTGGTGTATTATACGATCTTAACTATATATCGTTTAAATTGCTTGATTTATTTATGTGATATTTTTTGAAACATAAGAAATAAAAGTGATTTTTCAGTATGGTATAAACAAATTGGGGTAATAAACTGCTTGTATAGCAGTTACAATAGAGCAAATGCAATCATTCTGGAAAAAAGAAAAATGGTATGAACAGCTATTCCGCTCATACCATTATTCCTGCAAATATCCTTAATTTCTATTTCCAATCACCTGGAATGTCATCATAGTTGGATAGTTTAGTACATCCGTAAAAACATCCAGAGTATTTTTGTACATTTGGACGCAGCCACAAAGCTGGTGCCAAACCTTCTAATTCAATGCAGTTACGAAAACAATCAGAAAAATTGACAGCTTTATCATTATTATTGAATAATCCATCCGGTATTTCCGTTAATGAGTTGCAGAAATAAAAACAATAACTAAAGTCAGTTACATTAATATTATTATCAAACAAACCATCTGGAATTATTGATAATTTTAAACAATAGTAAAAACATTTACTAAAGTTGGTGGCCTTTATATTATTATCAAATAGTCCTTTGGGTATCTCTTTTATATAGGTACAATACTTAAAACATTCACTGAAATCAGTTGCGTTAATATTATTGTCAAACAGCCCAGCTGGGATTTCCGTTAAATTGACACACCCATTAAAACAACGACTGAAGTCGGTGGCATTGATATTATTGTTAAATAGCCCTTGAGGGATTTTTGTTAAATTATTGCAGTCCCCAAAACAACTGCTAAAGTCGGTTGCTTTAATATTATATTTAAACAATCCTTGGGGGATTTTTACTAAACTTTCACATTTTGCAAAACAGAATGCGAAGCTATTTGCATTAGTGCTATATTTAAACAGTCCTTCTGGGATATTTTCTAAGCTTTTGCAATTATAAAAACAGAAACCAAATTCAGTTGCGTTAATATTATTTTCAAACAGTCCTTCTGGGATATTCTTTAAGTTTATACAATTCTCAAAACAGTGACCAAAGTTAGTTGCATTAATATTATTACTAAATAATCCATTAGGTATCTTCTCCAAGTTTTCGCATCCATAAAAACAGAGTTCGAAGGAAGTTGCACCAATATCCGGAATAGGTGTAAGTATTTCGATCAGCATTTTATCTTTATAATAGTCAATTGGAAAATATGTAAAAGAAATTACTTTTATAGTGTATGTATCCGGAAACTCATATGTATGAGATATACCACTATTATTTGTTATTTTACTTATTGTTCCATCGCCCCAGTCTACCACAATATTATTATTTTCACCGGGCATGAAAAAATAGGACGTAAGAATAGGGAAGCTGTATGCTTGATCTTTTTCTGTTGTTCTAATCTTAAACATGAACTCTCCATCATTATCTTTTGTTACAGACACACTTGTATAATCTGATGGAGTCATGTTAAAATGTCTTACTACTATTACAACATCTTCTATATTAATTGCACCATTTTTGTTTATGTCTAAATCTGCATTGTAGTTTTCGTCTTCTAGTGTAGAGTTAAAGCAGCGTGCAATCTGAAAAACATCTGCTATATTTATTGCATTGTCCTGAGCTCCGTTAATAAGTGCATCTCCGGCCCACATTTTTACAGGCTCACTCTTAGAACCTATCTGTATATTGCGGGTTACTTCAACATTTTCAATAAGCCTGTATAAATAGCTGCTCTTGCTTATTTTTACAGTGTATCCTATAGAGTTCGAAGGAACATCCTTTATCTCAAAATAACCCGTGGAATCTGAGAGAACACTTTTTTCGAAACCAACTAATTCTACCAAAAAGCCGGATTTCAAATCAGGATTATCAAAATTAAAATCAGGTTCAATATATCCGGAAATTTTAAAAGTAGCAATCTCAGCAAATACCTGTCCCGTCGGAATGCCAAACAAAGCATCTTCTAAACATGGAATTGACAAACTTGAGAGAACAGTTAAAAAGAACAGAGTACTCCAAAACAGTTTTTTAAAGCTAATTCTCATAAAAACACTCCCCTAAAAAAATATAATTATTCTCAGTCTTTGTTTCTAATATTGTGCATAATTAATAAAAACTAACACTTTTTATTAATTATTTAGCAATTATATTATATAATATTTTACATTTTTCTGTCGTAAATATCAATATATCTCCATTGATATCCAGTTATTCTAAAATTATATTCACAAGTAATAATAAAAATAGTAAATAATAATGAAGCAACCATAATTACAGGAAGAAGGTGAAACAATGTCAAGTCCAAGAAAACCGCTGGTACCCGAATGCAGAGATGCACTTACAAAATTCAAAATAGAGTGTGCACAAGAGATTGGACACCTGCAATATATAAAGGAAAACAATGACCACTACAAGGGAGATGTTCCGGCAAGGGTAAACGGATTAGAAGGTGGCCCTATAGGTGGTCAGATGGTTAAGAAGATGATCCAGATGGCAGAAAGCATGATTTCTGAATAAATCAAAAATGGGGCTGTTGCAGCTCCATTTTTGATTGAAAATTTTATATCTTGAATGGTATATTTTAGAATAATTATTCTTAGAATAATGTATTCTTATAGTAAGAATTGGTATACATAATGAATCTATAACCGAACATAATAATATTGTAATATCTAACCTTCAAAAAAAGGAGAAATAAATTATGCCGAACAATAATCATAAAGTAGTACCACAATCAGCAAATGCATTAGAAAAGATGAAGTATGAAATAGCATCACAGGTTGGAGTAAGTTTAAAAAATGGTTATAATGGTGATTTAACTGCCAGAGATGCAGGTAAGATTGGCGGTAATATAACAAAGAAATTGATTGAAATAGCTGAAAATCAGCTTGCAAACAAATAAACGAAAGGGGCTTTTTTAAGTCCCTTTTATATTTTAAATAAAATACTTTGTCATAAAGGTCAAACACACAAATCATATACATTCTTCTAGTCTAATAAATACATTTTTTCTCTCCTCAAAGTAATTTCATCCATAATATTAATATTTTTAAGTAGTTTGGACAAAATAAGGAAATAACATTTAAAGGGTGATATGGCTTGTTTGGAAAAAAGAAAAAAACCGCTAGAATCGGAATGAAATATAGCAAAAATAATGACAATAATAGCAACAAAAACAATAACAACAATAATAACAAAAACAATAACCGAAATAATAATAAATACAGTAATATGCATTTGACAAAATCCCTTGAAGAAAACATTTCATTATTTGAAAATATCTTTTCAGGTGATCAAATGTTTATCACAAGGAGATTTCAAAATAAATACTTAAATAAAGCAAAGTGCTGTGTATTGTATTTTGAAGGTATGGTGAACAATGGTTTATTAAATGAGTTTATAATTCAGCCTATTTTAAATAATGATCTGGCAAAAGAAATTAACCCTAGGAATCTCTTTGAGGAAATACAATACAAGGTAATTGCATCAAACAACATCCAAATAACTGATGATATTGAAAATATAGTCAATTCAGCGGCTTATGGCAATACCATATTATTACTGGAAGGCTATGATAAAGTAATGCTTATAGACTCTAAGGGCTGGCAGACAAGAGCGGTTAGCGAGCCTGAATCGGCAAAGGTGGTTCGAGGACCAAGGGAAGGCTTTACTGAATCTATTACAATAAATATTACTTTAGTTCGAAGAAAAATTAAAGATCCTGATATGAAGTTTAAATTTAAAGAGATTGGAACCAGAACCCGGACGAAAACCTGTATATGCTACATAGAAGGACTGGCAAAGGAAAGCATAGTAAATGAATTGGAGAGACGCCTTGACGATATGGTAATTGACGGGATACTGGATTCCGGTTATATACAGGAATATATAAGGGATGAACCCTTTTCTCCTTATGAAACAATCGGTGCCAGTGAAAGACCTGATGTAATAGCAGGAAAGCTATTGGAAGGAAGGGTGGCTTTATTTGTTGACGGCAGTCCCTTTGTTCTTACAGTTCCTTTTTTATTGGCTGAGGCTGCCCAGTCAAATGAAGACTATTATAACAACTACATTTATTCATCCATTAACAGGATTTTTAGAACGGTAAGCACAATATTATCAATAAGTATTCCTGCTTTATTTCTTGCAGTAACAACATATCATCAGGAAATGTTGCCTACGCATTTGCTTTTGAGTATAGCTGCTTCACGTGAAGGTGTACCGTTTCCCACAGTTGTATCCCTCATTATTATGCTTCTTATATTTGATGTATTGAGAGAAGCAGGTACAAGAATGCCTTCACCGGTAGGCCAAACGGTAAACATTGTTGGCACGCTGGTTTTGGGACAAGCTGCTGTTGAAGCGAGGCTGGTGAGTGCACCGGTTGTTATAGTTACAGCATTGACAGGTATATTAACTCTAATGAATAAAAACCTAATTGCAATGTCCATGATTATAAGATTTATATTCATAATATTAACGTCAATTATTGGTATTTATGGGTTTGTTTTGGGTTTTTTAGCAGTCATAATACATCTTATGAGCATTCGTTCCTTTGGTGTTCCTTATACATTAGGCCTTACATCTTTTAGGAATCATGACGGACAGGACATATGGATACGTGCCCCATGGTGGACTATGACACTGCGGCCTAAAATTATAGGAGCAAAAAATCTAGTGAGACAGTCTATGAAGAAATCAAGGAGGCAATAATTTATATGAGAATTGCAAGAATAATGCTCACATTAATATTCTTTTTCTCATATATAATGATACCAGAAATTTAGACAGACAAACGGACTAATTTAAGTTAGAAT
>DAOOVO010000113.1:0-12566 GCA_035370245.1 Pseudobacteroides sp. | reverse complement strand
AAAGATCGATATTACCTGTTTTTAACAGGAGTTATTGCAGTGGAATCAATAATATGTCTGATAAATATATGTTAGCCTTTACTTTATATACTATAATATCGATAATATAATATATTTCTCGAAAAAGATAATATACAATACATATTGAGCTTAAAATCCAACCCCAAAATTTTCTAAATATTAGTCCGATGAAGGCCCCTAAATTCATTGCTGATATAATAAATCCCATCAATAATACTATATTTGTCCAAAACGGATTGTTTCCAGAAGAATATTGCTTAAATCCAAGGATATATTCAATATCTCCCCCGGTTACTTTGTAATATAGTTGTTTAGAATAATACAAATGTATTATTAGTAGGAAAACAACCAATAAAAGTATTTTATTTTTACTTATATGCTTAAAATAATTGTCCATTAGACTCCTTTAAAATAGATGTAATAAATAAAATCCAGTTACAATTTATAAATCAAAATTTTACTATAATATATCATAATTATATTGGAATGTCATTATCATTCACCGAAGAATCCAACAGATATTAAAAGAACACCAATTACAATCCTTATCACTGATATTTCGCCTCTTTATCAAGAAAAATATGCTCCATCACATGAAGAAGGCCGGGAGAGTCCCAGCCTGGAAATCATAAAAGTATTTATTGGAGTTCCATTTCTATTTCTTTGTTTCATGGTATTCTTCTTCACTGTTAACAGCCCAAATTGAATCTTTTGAATTAATATTATTAGTAATAACATTTACAGTTTCCATGGCTGTTAACATAGAATGGTCCATATTGTTATACCTATGTTGACCATTTCTTCCAACACAATACAAGTTAGGAATTGTATCCAACCACTCTCTTACTTTGGGGAACTGACTATATGTTCCAAAGTAAGCCGGGTAAGCTTTTTTTACTCTAATCCGTACTTTATCAAGAACATCATTTTCATCTATAATGTCAATTTTAGCCAACTCTTTTATTGCAAATTCAATAAAGTCCTTATCAGACATATTCCACATGCTGTCGCCTTCGTTGCAGAAGTATTCCAAACCTATCCATACTGTGTCCTTAAAGTTTTTTACAAGATACGGTGACCAGTTGTTAAAAATTTGAAGCCTACCTATTTTTACATCCCTTTCCTGGATATATATCCATGTATCAGGAACCAAGTCTCCCAATGTTTTTATTTTTGTTTTATTTTTAATTTTTAATTTATTTACCAAAAGACCAACTGTGATAAAGTCGCGGTATGGCAGATTGATAGCTGCATCTTTGACTTCTGAAGGTATTTCTATACCTTTTAAGGAAGTAAAAAGATCTTTGATAGGCATTGATGAAATGAAATAGTCTCCAAAAATCTCTTCTTTCTGCCCATCACTCTTTTCGACTACAACAGAAACAACTTTTCCGCCTTCTGTTTTTACTTCAACTACTTTGCTGTTTAAACGTACTTCACCGCCCATAGACTGAATGTCGGATGCTGCAGTCTCCCATAACTGCCCCGGGCCAAACTTGGGGTAGATAAACTGCTCTATGAGTGAAGTTTCTACGTTCTTTTGTTTTATTCCTTTTTTATTTCCCTTTGAACTGAATATCTTACTTAAAGCAGATAATACAGCTTTTTTTAAGGATAATCCCTTTATTCTTTGTGCTCCCCAGTCGGCAGCTATTTTTGAAGGATGTACACCCCACAGCTTTTCGGTATAATCCTCAAAAAACATTCTATATAATGTAACACCGAAACGATTTATCATAAAATCTTCAAGTGATTTTTCCTCGCGTTTATGTAATCTTGATAAAATGTAACCGAAACCGGAAGCAATAGTTCTTCGCAGTCCCATGTTTGTAAAAGTCTGAAGTTTTAAAGATACAGGATAATCAAAGAATTTTCTTAAATAAAATATCCTAGAGACACGTTCCCTAATCAGCATTACCCTATCGTCTATTTCAGGATTAGGTCCGCCCGGTACCAGGTCCTTTTTTTTGTCAAGCAATATATCGTCCTTTGAAGGTGAACCTTGAATCGGCATTAATTTCATCCACCAATCCATTACTCTGTCGTCTTTTGAAAAGAAACGGTGACCACCAATATCCATACGATGGTTATTATACTGTACTGTTCGAGAAATCCCCCCTATTTCATTGCTTTCCTCAAGAATAATAGGATGAATACCTGTATTTTGCTTAAGCATTTCATAGGCTGCAGTTAATCCTGCAGGTCCAGCACCAATTATAATAGCTGTTTTTTTATTGTTCTCCATTGTACAATTGTCTCCTGTTAAATAAAATTAATTGCTTAGAAATAGCTAAGAAATAACATCCGATTCTCATCGACTAAAAATTCGCTAAATCGTCATGATTTTGTCCTTGAGAATACAAAGTTATTTCTAAATTCTAAGGCATTTCATTTATTAAGAATTAGTTAAAAGAATATTAAAAAAATATGCTTATTCTTATATTATAACATAAGATATAATTTGTAAACCAGCTTTAATTTTGCTGCTATGATGCTAAAATAAATAATTAATTGCTAAAAGAAATAAAATTTCGATTAAATCGCGATTTATTTCTGCAATATTATTAATTTTTCGACATTTTAGTGCCATAGTAAAAGGGTATTTCTTTTTTAGCAATTACCTAAAGAACATCCCTTAAATACCTTCCCGTATGTGATGCTTCCACCTTTGCCACCTGCTCAGGGGTTCCTTCTGCCACAACATAACCTCCCCCGTCCCCTCCTTCAGGTCCCATATCAATTATGTAGTCTGCCGATTTAATTACATCTAAATGATGCTCGATTACAATAACGGAATGTCCCATTTCAACAAGTCTTCCAAGACAATCCAGAAGCTTTTGAATGTCCGATAAATGAAGCCCTGTTGTAGGTTCATCCAAAATGTATAGGTTGTGTGCACCTCTTTTAATTTTTGACAGTTCGTAAGCCAGCTTTACCCTTTGTGCCTCACCGCCGGAAAGGGTTGTAGAGCTTTGTCCAAGGCAAATATAACCAAGCCCAAGTTCATTCATGATGCCAAGCTTGTGTTTTAAATAGCGGTTGTCCTTAAAAAACTCCATTGCTTCTTCAACGGTCATTTCCAGCACTTCAGCAATATTTTTGCCTCTATATTTTATTTCCAATCCTTCATCAGAAAACCGCATACCCTTGCAAACGGGACAGATTGTTTCAATATCCGCCATAAATTGAAGGTTGGTAACAATGATACCGTCGCCGGCACAGTGTTCGCAACGAGTGCCGTTGGCATGCGTCAGGCTGAAGTCAATTTCCCTATATCCTCTGGCTATGGCTTCGGGCTCGTTTGCAAAAAGTTGGCGTATTTTATCATAAATCCCAATATACGTTGCCGGATTGGACTTGCTGTTTCTTCCGATGGGTGTCTGGTCTATGTTTATAACATTATTAATAAGCTCCGAGCCAAACAGGAAGTCGTGTTCGCCGGATACTATTCTTGCACCGGTCTTGTTTATTTTTAACTGTTTGTACAGTATTTCGTTTATAAGCGAACTTTTACCTGAACCTGAAACTCCTGTAACGCATACAAAGACTCCAAGAGGTATATCCAAATCCACATTTTTGAGATTGTTCTCCCTTGCACCTTGTATTGATAGGAACAAGTCTCCAAGTGGACGACGTTTCTTTGGTACCGGAATTTTTAAAGCACCTGAAATATATTTTCCGGTAATGGAATCCGGTGAATTTATGATATCGTCAATCTTACCTTCTGCAACGATTTGGCCGCCATGGACCCCCGGGCCGGGGCCAACTTCAATTATATGGTCGGCATTCGTAATTGTTTCAATGTCATGTTCTACAACTATTACTGTATTGCCTATGTCTCTGAGCTTCTTCATAGTTTCAATAACACGACCCGAGTCTCTAGGATGAAGCCCGATGCTTGGCTCATCCATGACATATAGCATACCCATCAATTCACTGCTTATCTGGGTTGACATTTTGATTCTCTGCATTTCACCACCGGATATACTGTCACTCCTTCGTCCCAGGTTGATGTAATGCAAGCCTATATCAATCAGAAGCTTGAGTCGTGAGCTTATTTCACGGACAATAGTATTTGCAACATCTTCAATATCAGCATCAAAATGCAGTCCTTCCAAAAATTCAAGGAGTTTCGGTAACTGCATGCGGCTTAGCTCATCGAAATTTTTACCTCCTACTTTTATCTGTAGACGTTGAGGTTTAAGCCTTGCTCCATGGCATTCGGGACAAATTTTTTCTATCATGCAATCCTTTATAAATGAAGGCTCAAAAGCTTCCGATGTAGCTGTCCTACGAATATAGTGCTTGTACCAGTTTTCAAACTCATGTACAAACCCGGGAAACGGCCTGTCTCTTCCTACTAACCAATTGCGTTTTTTAGAAAACGGAGGTTGAAGCATTTCAACTGTTTCACCTTTTGTCCCATATAACAGGATTTCGACTATTTCCTTAGGCAATTCATTAAAAGGCGTATCAAGGCTGAAATTATATTTCTGCGATAAACTGTACATCATTACTGTTCTATAGCTGTCCTTGCTTGAAGGACTATATACTGTATTTTTAAATGCACCTTGATTAATGCTCTTTTCGGGTGCAACAATCAAAAAACGCGGTTCTACTACATATGACATTCCCACTCCCATACAGGTATGACAGCTGCTGGCGGGTGTGTTGAATGAAAAATGGAAAGGCTGCATTTCACATAATGAATAATGATGATCGGGGCAAGCAAAGCCAGTATAAAACTCTGCGTTAACTTCGCCTAATACTTCAACTTTAATCATGATATCTTCATCTAATGACAACATGGCAGCTTCTATTGATTTGGTCAGTTGTATGTAGGAATCTTTTTTTAGTGTAAATCGATCAATAATAAGTTCTATACGATAATCTTTGCTCTCGTCCAATTCCCGCTTTTGTGCCAGAGAAAAAGCTTCACCGTCTACAAGAAGGTTTTTATACCCCTTTTCACGCAGTTGATGAAATGTGTAATTATAGTCCTCACCAAATATTTTATAGACCGGTGCTCTAAGTTCTACTTTTGTTCCAATGGGCAATGTCATTATATGTTCGGCTATTTGTGCAGCCGAAAGCTGTTTTAACGGATACCCGCATTCAGGGCATTGACCCACACCTGCCGTTGAGAATAAAAGCCTCATATAATCGTTTATATCGGTAACTGTACCGACTGTTGAACGAGGATTATTGTTACCTTTTTTCTGCTCTATTGCTATAACGGGTGAAAGCCCGCGAACATAGTCCACCTTTGCTTTCTTTAACTGGCTGATGCGGCTCTTGGCAAAAGTTGAGATTGAGTCTAAAAAGCGTCGCTGCCCCTCGCCATAAATGACATCAAATGCTAAAGATGACTTGCCTGAACCTGAAACTCCGGTTATGACGGTTAACTTGTCTCTTGGGATTTCTACATGAACATTCTTAAGGTTATTTTGCTTTGCTCCCGAAACTTCAATTGTTGTACGAATGGACATTCTCTCTCCTCCTTCTATATAAATCATGGGATATACAAAAAACAGATTTCTTCGACGGATAAACGGCTTTTAGGTGTTAGCTTGATGGGCTGGTATGCTTTCTCTATTACACCTTTATCCGCTAAATAATCAAGGATAGTGATGATGAAATGATCATTAGAATCAAGATGATTTGCAATCATAGACGCAGTTTTGATTTCCTGGTCAGAGAGGTATTCTAAAACAGGCTTCTTAAATATGTCTATTTTATCTTCTATGTATAAGTCCAATTTCTTTACTTTATCAATTAATTCTTCTCTCGTAAGAAGCTTCTCTAAAGGCTCTTGATAGAATACCCTCATTATATCCGGATTTAAACTGATGGCTTTTTGTATGGAACTGCGGGAAGTAGGAATCCCCCTGATGCATAACTCCATATTGGCAATTGACTCTGCTGTTTTCAATAAGAAATACTGGGCGTATAATAAATCGTTCCTTGCATAAATCCATTTTTCAACTTTTTGCATTGTTGAAATCAAATCGCATGCGAGATATAATGCAGTTAACGAAATATCATCGTCACCGATTTTTTTTATATCTTCAAAAAAATCATATAGGCTGTCATCTGTGGTATACAGAATTTTACCGTTTGCCACATAGGATTGCCAAATAGAGCCGCCTATGGCACGTTCCATGCCCCTTTTAAAGGAACTTCTCTGTATTAGAAACAAATTGAATGTAATATCGTCTTCAACAATACTAAGGAATTCACTTTTAATTTTCTGATCTCTAACAACAATTGTTATGTCAACATCACTTTTTTCCCATATTACATCATAAGCAACACTTCCACTCAGTATAACTGCAATTACGTTGATATCATCCTTTATCTTGTTGATGAACTGATCAATGGCATTTTGGTAGCGAACTCTAAGTTCTGCTTGTTTCTTTTTGTTCATATTCATCTTCCTTTCCCAATAGCTTATTATTTATGAATTATCTTCTTTTGCAATTTTAAAGTACAAATATAAGTTTAAGGTTCAATATACTTAAGCAATTTTGTCTTATTTTACACAAGACCCCATGCTATAATCATTATACAAGGATAAAAATTAATATACAGGACAAAAATTGCTAATAATCTTTTTGAGGTTTGTTATGGAACATTATCTTTTAAAGATACTTAAAGATACTACAGACTATATTGAGTGCCACCTCTGTGATGAGTTGACACTTGACAGCATATCTGAAAATGTGAATATAACAAAATTTCACTTGTTGCGGATATGGAAAGGTGCAACTGGAACCGGACTGATGGAATACGTAAGAAGACGCCGTATTGCGGCTTCTTTGACTGACCTCTTAAGTCGGCTCAATAACATCAGTTTTATTGCGGACAAATACGGATTTGGCTCAGAGCGAACATTCAACCGCATCTTTAAAGAAGAGTTTGGCACTACTCCGGCAAAATGGCGGAAAAATCCTATTCCGCTAAATATACTGGACAGGTTCAATGCCGATTTTATGAATGAAGCAGGAAACGGATTAATATTCTTTAAATCAGTAACTGTTTTTCCCTCTTTTTCTATTGCAGGTATTAGACATGAATTTAGTTTTGAGGATAATATGATAAATCAGACGGCAAATCGATTGGGAGTTGAGTTTTTCTATCAACATCGTATAAAAGTGCTAAATCCTGTTGAAAAAGACATTTATTACGGATACACTGAGATAACAAATGACGGGTTAAATTATAAATATTACCAGCCGTCTATAAGAATTGATGCATCAAGTATTGTTCCGCCCGGAATGACTATAAAACGCATACCTGCACATAAATATGGTGTTTTTACATATATGGGGCTGCACCGGCCTGAGGAGATTTCATCTAAAAATCTTAAGGAGTTATTGTATTTTATATATACTAAGTGGAAGCCGAGTATGGAGTTTCGATTAAAGGAGAATTATTGGCTTCAATATATAGATTATTCTCGATGCAGCAAGCAGTATTGCGAGTGTGATTTGTATTTTCCCATTGAGTGCCTGTGACTATGGGTTAATAGATTTCTATCTTTTTACATTCCATTTTTATTTTTTTACATTTCATGATTAAATTCATACATTTTGAACAAGTCCCGGTTGCAAGCCCTATACGCTTAATTATCAAAGTATATGAGCACATAAATTATGGGGGCCAGGAAAGAACTATAATATATAGCGAGCCTAATATCACTAACCTTGGCTTTAATGATACCATATCAACCTGAAAGGTTTAGTGCAGGCAGCAGCGTACCTAATATAGCGGCATCTCCATACAATTTTAATGACAGGATTTCATCAATTAAAATCTACAAACCGTAGTCATATTTATCAAAGGCTACAAATAAATAACATTCCTTATCCTAAAGATACTGAATTCTAAATTTATTTTATGAGTTCGGTATCTTTATCTATGAGATGTTTTTTTTATTAATTGATGATATAATATATCAGAAACACAAAATGCATTTATGAATTGAAATTGGTGAGTAAATATAATCTGAAACGGAGCGTAAAGACCAATGAATGATAATTATAATGATTACAAACACCGTATGAGTAGAAGGAAAATCAAGATTAACGGAACTGACGGTAAACCTTTAAAGAAAATCGAAGTTGTAATAGAACAGAAAGCACACAAATTTCTTTTCGGATGTTCAGAGTTTAGCTGCATACCTTTTGCAAACGGCGATTTTAAAGGTGATGCTCTTAAAAAAGCAGAAGAACGCTTTGAAAAATTTACAGATTTATTTAATTATACCACATTACCTTTCTACTGGAGTAATTTCGAGCGTGTTAAAGGTCAACCGGATACCGAAAGGCTTAAAATAGCATCTCAATGGTTAATGTCTAAAGGATTCAAAATAAAAGGACATCCTTTGTGTTGGCATACTTTGGCTCCGGATTGGTTGCTTAATATGAGCAATTCAGAGATTTTGTCCCAATTGCTTGAGCGTATTAAACGCGATGTGACGGATTTCATAGGATTGGTTGATATATGGGATGTAATTAATGAAGTTGTTATAATGCCGATGTTCAACAAATATGATAACGGAATTACCCGTATTTGTAAGGAGATGGGCCGAATTCGTTTGGTTCGGGAAACATTCTTGGCAGCAAAGAATTCAAATCCCGATGCTGTTTTACTCATCAATGATTTTATTAACACAGGTATTGAAGGGTATGATATTTTGGTAAACGGATGCCTTGAAGCAGGAATTCCCATAGATGCAATAGGAATACAAGCCCATATGCATCAAGGCTATTGGGGTGTTGAGAGGACTGAGGAAGTTCTGGAAATTTTCTCACGCTACAAATTACCTATACATTTTACTGAGAATTCATTGGTTTCGGGCCACCTTATGCCACAGGATATTGTTGATTTAAACGATTATGTCATAGACCGTTGGGAATCCACACCGGAAGGAGAAGAACGTCAAGCTGAAGAAGCGGTAATGCATTATAAGACCCTTTTTAAGCATCCTTTAGTAGAGTCAATAACATGGTGGGATTTTGTAGACGGACAATGGCTAGGTGCACCGGTAGGCTTTATTACACAGGATAACAGAATAAAGCCTATATACAATGCATTGCATAAACTTATTAAAAGCGAGTGGTGGACTAATCCGATACACACAGCTACTGATGATTCGGGGTCGGTAATTGTAGAAGGATTTCTTGGCGAGTATGAAGCAAAATGTGGTGACAGTAAAGGTAAATTCATGCTTGATAAAGGAAATGAGGATGATATTATAGAGGTTTCTATTATTTAGCCAATATTCCTATATTAAGACCCCTTAAAATATTAAGACCCCGTAAAAGCAGACATTATACGACGGTATTGAATTTAGATGCAATTATTATTACATCGGACATATTAATAGCTCCATCTTTATTGAGGTCGTATTCATCCTTATATCTTGAATCACCACGTACTGAGTTAAATGCTTTTGCCAAAAGGATGACATCTGCCATGTTTATAGCACCATCACGGTTTATGTCAATATTGTTGACGGATGTTGGTGTTGGTGTATATTGAGGTATTGGTGTAACGTTTGGGTTAAATTTATATAAGTCAGCCGGCAGTTCATCAAGTGTAATTACGTATTGACTGTTGTATATGGTATTTAGGAGTACAGGATCATTATATCTCGGGCCGGTGAGAAATTCACCGTACCATGGGCAAAAATACAACCACCAGGCACCTTCATTAACTATGTTCTGAATGTCCGGAATAACATCATTTTCAGTTAAAGCGACCATCTTCTTATCGTTTGTATAATTTACAAGCTTAAGAAATGCTGATGTTGCCGCACTTGTCTTCCAAGTATATGGTGATCCTTCATACTTATCATATGCAACAATATCTACACAGTCATCTCCGGGATACCATTCATAGGAATTTGCATTTAAATATAGATTTGCCTCCCATATTAAGTTATGAATACCATATTTTTCGGTTAGTGTTGTATAAAGAAGCTTCCAGAGCTGCTTGAATACTTTTGCACCACCTGAACCCCACCAAAACCATGCACCCGATCCATCGATGTTATTGTTGCCTTCAGCTTCATGAAAAGGACGGAAAAGCACAGGGACTTTAGCATCCTGAAGGATCAGGAGCTGCTTTGCAAGGTCGTCAATTGCAAGCATCAGGTATGCATGTTCCTTTGTTGTTTCATCAAGACAGTTAGCTGTTTTAAAGCTGCTTACAGGTTTATATGTACAACTTGTCCATTCCAATTTATCACCGATTTTATAGTTTGCAAAATCAGACGGTATATTGATATGCCAGCATGCTGTTGCAATACCGCCTTTCTCTTTCACCCAATTAATGATACGATTTGTAGTTCCGTCTTCCCAACCATACAGAGGGTTATAGTTCATAAAGTCAAAGCCTCTTATTGCAGGGTATTTACCTGTCTTATCATAAATATATTCAAATTCAAGTTCCATATTGCCGTTATTTCCGCCACCGTAAATTTCCTGCTGGCCGGAGATAACCTTATTGCCATAGACACTGGTGAGATATTGCATCAATGCCTTTGTTTCAGAAGTTGCTTTAGCATCACAGGTAACCGGGTCAATTTTAAGATCAGGCATATCTGCATAGTCAAACTTCACCTTATCATAAAGTATGAAGCCCCAGCTTCCTGAAGTACCTATCTCTATTTTTGCCGTGCCTGCTTTAAGAAAGAAGAATCCGAAGCTATAATCGATCCAGCCGTTTTTATTTGGAATATAGAAATCGCTATATGAAACACCGTTTACAGTTACATTCTGAAGACGGGTTTCGTTTTCTTTTCCCAGGTACATCCAACATCTTGTTTTAAGCTCATACATAGCATCCTTGGGAATATTTACTTCAAGTGTTATTGTACCTGCATTGGTAACCCATACAAATCCGTCACCTGAATACCCAGGATATTCTGTTCCATAGACATTGGTAGCAACTACAGCACCATTGCTTAAAGTACAAGCTTCCGCTTCAACGTCTACAGGCAAGGAAACGGCAGCAATTACGGAACCGGGTATGGTTAAAAAAAAGGAACATAACATTGTAACGGTTGTCAAAATAGAAAGTGCTCTTTTAAATAAATTCTTCATTCTTAAATACACCCCTAAAATATTAGTTGAAGAACTAATAATAAAAGTAATTTTATTCTATGTAATATAATTATATCATATGGTTTTGATAATTGGAGTCAAATCTAAAGTTTGGCATTAAGAAAAGTTTGTCGTGAAAAAGAAAATAAAAATGGAGCAAAGATATATTCCTGCTCCACTTACTTGACTTTATTTATCATAGACCTAGTAATAGTACCAGTCATAATGCAGTTTTTTTTTCATGAATTCATTCTAATACTCAACTGTCATATCCTTTTCTGCGGCTAAATCCTCTACAGATTTATTATATTCGTCTAAAAGCTTAACTCCCTCTTCAATCTTTGCATCTGCTGCTTCAACTGCCGCTGTATCACCTTTCTCGGCGGCACTCTGCATACTTTGATATCCTTCTTTGTATGCTTCAAGTACCTTTTGATACTTGTCTTTGATTTCCTTTACTTCCTCGGTTTGAAGCTGGATTTTAGAAAGTAATTCAAGTGAAGAATCAAGATTCGGAAGTATAACATCATTTATGCTGACAACTAACGCAGCATCATCCTCTAAGTTATCCCATTTTCCCACTTCTGCTTTCAGATCCTCATATTTTGCGTTTATCCCTACCATATCTGTATTGAGGAATTTTTCAAGCTCTTCAGCTACCGGGTCGGATCCGCAACCCGTCAATAAACCAAAAGTCATTACCATTGCCATTAGTACAAAAATTGCCTTTTTCATAGAATTAATTCTCCTAGTATAATTTTTTTTCTAACACAACCTTTCTTCTTTTCAGTATCGACATTTTTCAAAATAAACTTAACATAATAACTTTACGTTTTATTGCGATTTTGTAGCATGTATATGAGTTGGTAATTTTTGTTGTAGTTCTGATTTTTAAGTCCATAAAACATACCACTCATCCTTTAAGATGGCATATTCATATGTATCAATCCAAATGGGTTCGCCTTTCTCATTCTTCTTGAAAAAAATATTTTTAATTAAATGTCCCTCTCGCCTCATCTTTAAGCATTCCAATAACTTCCATGATGATACATTTTCAGGATTGCACATGGCAACTATTCTACGCACATTTAACTTTTTAAATCCATAGTCGATAATTGCCTTGCAGCTTTCTGTAGCGTAGCCATTACCATAATACTCAGGATTAAAAACATATCCGATTTCCCAGTTTTGAAACTCTTTTGGCTCCTGCTGATTAAAATAAATATTACCTATCAATTTTTTGTTTGATTTTAAGCATACGGCCCAAAAAGCTTCATTTGTTGAACGTTTATAAGCTTCATTTTTACAATCTTCTTCTGAGTAAATTCCATATGGCTCATATTTTACTACTTGTTCTTTAGAAAGATATTCATATAAATCCTTCCAATCATCAGGAGAAAATCTCCTTATTATTAATCTTTCGGTTTCTATAAT
>DAOOVO010000112.1:0-12572 GCA_035370245.1 Pseudobacteroides sp. | reverse complement strand
TAAGGGCTTATAGCTCAGGTGGTTAGAGCGCACGCCTGATAAGCGTGAGGTCGATGGTTCGAGTCCATCTAGGCCCACCACCATATCCAAACAATAAATAGAGGGCCTTTAGCTCAGTTGGTTAGAGCGCCCGGCTCATAACCGGTAGGTCCAAGGTTCGAGTCCTTGAAGGCCCACTTGTGTGCCCAGATAGCTCAGTTGGTAGAGCAGGAGACTGAAAATCTCCGTGTCCGTGGTTCGATTCCGCGTTTGGGCATTAAAAAAAGACCATACATTTTGTATAGGTCTTTTTTATTTATTACGATTTTTAAATGAAATAATTTAGTGTCAGAATGCAGCTTCTTGCTTTTGGGTACAACCGAATCCTTCTTCCAATATTTTTCTTACAATACTTTTAATATTGTCTATATATATTTTATCATTTAATCTGATTGGTATCAGGTTTCTTTTCATTCCCTTTATGCCCGTGTAAGTTTCAAGTTCGTATTCATTGTTGTCTAAATAATAAAATTCCCTGATGTTTTCATCTTTATATGTATTTAAAGGGATATTTATTCCTAAGGTTTGAGTATCAACGGACAAGACCATGTCATACTTAATGCCGTGATTGATATAATCCTTGTTAAAAGTCGTAATTACATTGAAAGTGCACTGGAGCAAATTCTTCTTGATTAAGAGTTCATCATTATTAATTGTTACAATGAGGTTTCTTAAATATATAACGTCATCATACAAGGCAAAAATATTGTTCATGACCAGGGGCAAATTGTAAACATCTTCATAATTATGCCTGAGTATTAAAGTTGAAAACTCTTTTCGAGGTTCCAATTTGTAGGCTTCATACAAGGTGACCACATCCATGCCCCCTATGGTATCATTTCTTTCAATACAAAAATATTCTTCCACGGTCTTGAGTTTTAAATCGACAATATTAATTTTGTATTTAAGTTTTTTCATTAAAATATAAAGGTCAATCTTAGTCAATGATTCAAAATTAAGATCTGAACCGAATTGTTTTGCTTTTTCTTCTAAGAAGGGAATATCAAAACTGTTACCGTTATATGTAATTATATACTTCTTTGACCTAATCAGGTCCCTTAAATATTTAAGGGCTTGCGACTGGTCTGTTTTGTATTGACAAAATATTTGATAAATTTTATATCTGGCATCATTATGGAGCAACAGAGTTATTGATATGATTTCCGAATACATTTTAGACAAACCAGTAGTTTCAATATCTATGAAGACCGATTCCTTATAAATCTCATCTAAATTACGGTTGTCCGTCAGGCTGTTTATTTCATATTCATTAATAATCATGGGTCCCCCTGAATAATTGCTTTAATATCCATCCAAAATTTGGTAAAATAATGAGGGGTGTTGGAGATGTATATAATAATATCCATATTCGCAGCGTATGCCGGCGGCATTATTTCTTACGAATTGAACTTATTCGGCTATTATCTTACCGCAATATCTGCTGTGCTGGTTTACAATTCAATCATAAATAAAAAATACGTTTACAATGCCGTAATCATTGCATTTGTGATTTTATCATACCTTAATTGCCATTATAATTCAAGCTCGGTTCTTTCTCAATATATAAATGACAGTGTTACAATAGAAGCAAAGATTAAAAGGCAAAGCAAATCAGACAGTATAAGCTACCATGCTTCCGTTACCGCTATAAACAACACTCCTCTTTTTGATGAAGAAAATATAATTCTCTATACAGATTCATACAAAAATTTTCGGGAAAACAGCCTGATTAAAGTGCGGGGCCAGGTTGCCGGCAATCATTTTACCAAAAACAAGATGCTTTTTAGTTATGAAAATTATTTGAGAGCTAAAAAAATTAAAGCAGCGATTTTTGCCCAGGGTGATGCGGTTGTTATTAAGGAAAACTATTCCTTTATAAACCATATTTCAGGCAAATTCAGAGCTTATACGGAAAAAACATTTTACGGCACCTTAAATAAAAAGAATGCGGATATAATATTGTCCATTATTTTAGGAGACGTTAATTACCTGGAGGAAGAACTTTACGATAAGATAAAGGTGATGGGGATGGCTCATATTTTTGCGGTTTCAGGGACCCACATTGTTTTTATGTATGTTTTCCTTTTAAATGTCTTTAAATTTGTTTTTAATAGAAGACTGAGCTGGATATTATCCTGGTGCATTATATGGTTTTATGGGCTATTAATCGGCTTTCCCTTATCGGTTATGAGAGCCCTTATAATGTTTACTCTTCTTTTTGGATCAGAGGTTTTGTACAGGAAGTACAATTCTTTAAATTCCATAGGTCTTGCAGCCCTTGTTCTTACAGTTTATAATCCATTCTGGATTATTGACGCCGGCTTTCTCTTATCCTTTTCGGCTGCACTAAGTTTTATTATTTACAATAATTACATAAAAACAAAGGCCACTCTTTTAAAAGACTTAAATATGTATTTTTTTCTGCAGATATTTACCCTTCCTGTTGTTGTTTATTATTTCAATTTTATCCCTCTTATGGGTTTTATATATAATTTGCTGCTCTTGCCCGTATTTACGGTAATTATGATATATGGATTCATGCTTTTAATATTAAACCCACTTCTTCATATTATCTTTAAAATACCTTTTGAAATATTTGATTATATTTTGCATAGCTTAAGGTATATTATTGATATAGCGGACAAGTCAGCATTTAACGGTATAATCTTTTCCACCATGTCCATGTGCCATACGTTGTTTTTTTACCTGGCCTTATTTTTTATGATATATTCCCATAAGAGCAAAATACATTGCAAACAATATGGGCTGGCGGCAATAGTAAGCTTTTATACCTTAACCTATATAATAATCCCAATGGGGGATGAAAGCCTGTATCTAAACGTAGCAGATGTGGGACAAGGCCTGTTTACAACAATCAGGTACAAGGGACTGAATATGGTTTATGACTGTGGCAGCACTTCATCGAAAAACATGGGAGAGCACATAGTTCTTCCTTATTTAACCAAAAGAGGAATCAGAGAATTGGATGCAGTCTTTATAAGCCATTGGGATGATGACCATTATTCCGGCTTGGAGTATATATTAAACAACCACATAAAAGTCGGCCCTTTATATTCTTCAAGAAACAATGAAACTTTCCATGCAGAGGTCCTGTATGCAGGTTATAAAATGAAATACGATGACAATTTAAGCATGGAAATCTTGTGGCCATATAAAAACATAAACTTAAATGACACGAACAATTCATCCTTAGTGCTTTCTTTGAATTATAAAAACAGGAGCATATTGCTTCCGGGAGACATTGAAGAGGAGGCGGAATATGCCATTTACAATGATTTAAATACTTATGATGTGGTATTGGTCCCCCACCACGGCAGCAAAACATCCTCAAGCGTGCAATTTGTTGATGCAACAGCACCTAAAATTGCCATATTCAGCTATGGGAAGAATTCTTACGGCATACCTGACCAAGAGGTTGTTTCAAGGTACAAAAATTCTGGTAGCAAAATTTTATCAACCTTTGACCATGGAGAAATAAATATTGTTTTAAAAGATGACAAAATATATTATAATACTTACATGGATGAAAGGTCCGATAACTATTATGAACTATGTCTTACAGGTATAATCTCAAAGATTTGTTTATTTTTCTTCTTATTATTATGGATGTTGAAAGGTGATGGGCATGAGCTTTACTTTAATCAAAAATATGGCGGATAATGATAAACTTCCCAATAGTGTCTTGTTTTACGGAAATGAAGAATATTATATTGATTATTCTGCCAAGTATATAAAAAACAAATACATAGGCAAAAGCTATGAAAATATGAACTATGCAGAATTTGAAAAACCGGAAAGTTTAAAGGATTATTTTGAGTTTACAGACACATTTCCATTTATGTCTGATAAAAAGCTCTGTATAGTAAAAGATGCTGTATTCTTAACATCTGCCGGAAGCCTGGATAAAAAAGAAGAAGAAAAACTATCGAAATACATAGATGAAAACAAAGACTGCATCACTGTATTTATTATAAAAGACGGGAAGCCGGATTCAAGAAAAAAAGTTGTCAAGAAACTTAAGGATATGAAAGCGGTATTTGAATTCAACAGGTTGAATGAAACAGAACTGACAAAATACATAAGGGATGAATTCAAAAAGAACAGCTTTAGTATTTCAATGGCCGATGCAAATTACATGGCAAACAATACCGGTTATTTGGAATACGAAAGCAGGGTAAGCCTTTACCACGTAAATAACGAAATCCATAAGATCATGTCCCATAATCAAGAAAGGAAGAATGTTACTAATGCCGATTTGGATGCCTTAATGGTTAAATCCGTCGAAAGCAACATATTCGGCTTAGTTGACAGCATATGTGAAAACAACAAGAAAAAGGCCTTTGAAATACTGGATGAGATGCTTTTAAACAACACACCGGTGCAGTATATAATACACATGATAACAAGGCAGTACAGGATGCTTTACAGGTATCTTCTACTACAAAAAAAAGGCTATTCCTTAAATGAAATCATAAATAATATGAAAATCAAAAATTTTGTTGCTTCTAAGCTTGCGAGACAATCCGGCAAACTGAGCATTAAAACAATCGAATATTATATGAAGAGGTTTTTGGAAATTGACAGGAGAATAAAAACCGGAGAAATTGACGGCAGGCTTGGACTTGAATTAATAACAAACGGGATTATAGGAAGTACAGTAAATTCATAGATAATAAATAATAAAAAAACCGGTAATGCCGGTTATTTTTATGCTACTTTATTGAATTTTTTTGTTAATCTGCTTATCTTTCTTGCAGCAGCGTTCTTGTGAATCGTGTTCTTAGCAGCAGCCTGATATAATTTCTTTTCACATATTTTCAAATATTCTTTTGCTTTTTCCAAGTTGCCTTCGTTCAATTCCGTTTCAAATTTCTTAATATATGTTTTAATTTCAGATTTTCTGCTCTTGTTTTTTAAAGTTTTTTTGTTTATGATTAAGATTCTCTTCTTTGCAGATTTAATGTTTGCCAATATATTCACCTCCTCGTATTGTACCTGTTTTATTATTCCACGGTTTCATTCTATATTATTCAATTAATTCTATTAGTGACAACAAAACAATTATACAGACTCTCTCTGAAAAAATCAAGCAAAAAGAATAAAAAAATCAAAAAAAACTATAATAACCAAGACACTTTGAATTTATACGGTATTTTTGGGAGGATTTATGTATAGAACAGATTTGGCCTATGAAGCAAACGAATCTCTTGCCAGGAAGGTGGAGGGCATAACAATAAAAACCAAAAATTACAGCCATGGGGAAGTTGTAGAACTTGAAATAAAAGATGAAGAAGCTGAAAAGGCAATCGGAAAGAAAAGGGGCAAATATATCACCTATGAAACGAAAAGCCTGAAGCTCCTTTCGGAAAAGGAAAGAAATGAAGTGATTGATATACTGGCAAAGGCCATAAGGGATATATCCGGTCTAAAGAGGGAAAGGGTATTGGTGGTTGGCCTGGGAAACAGAAATATCACCGCAGACTCATTGGGACCCAAAACTCTTGAAAAGATTAAAGTAACCGGCCAGTATTTCAAGGCTTATAAAAAGGAATACGATGAAGATTTCAATGAAGTTTCAATATTGGAGCCGGGAGTTTTGGGCACAACGGGAATAGAAACAATCAATACCATTGCAGGAGTTGTAGAAAAAATAAAACCATCCTTGTTAATAGCAATTGATGCCTTAGCTTCCCGCAAAATGAGGAGGTTGTGCTCAGTTGTCCAAATAACGGATGCAGGCATAGAGCCCGGCTCCGGAATAGGAAACATGCAGGGGTCACTGAATAAAGAAACCATAGGAACGAAAGTGATTGCCTTAGGGATACCCACTGTGGTTGATACAGCCACAATTGTCAATGATACCATTGAAATGATGGAGGAAACACTGAAGGGAAAAACAGATGATGTAGGTGCGATAATGGGTATCTTAAGTGATCTGGACTATACGGAAAAGCATGCCTTCATAAAGGAAATCCTTAGCCCCATGTACGGTGAATCGGTTGTAACGCCCTCATATGTGGATGAAATCATTGAATCCTTGTCAGTCCTTTTGGCGGAATCTATAAACAGGGCAGTACATCCGGGTTATGAATCGTAATATAATTGTAAAAATTAACAGTGTTATTCAGGAAACAATACACATATACATTAATATATTACTTTTGAGATATTTTGTGGAGTAATATATTACTTTGAGAAAATATGTGGAGTTGAGATCATGAAAAGACAAAGAAAAAACAAGGATGGTAGGACCTTTTACATGATGATGTCAATATTGTGCCTGACAACACTGTTTTTAGGCTACAGTTTTGTGTACAGGTTGGCTGAAGAAAGAAAGATCGGTAAGGAAATTACAACAATTTCAATCAACTATGACTCAAATGCCGGCCAGGAAAGTTTAACTAAATTTGACAAGTTTATGTCCCACTTTAATATTTTCCTTCAAAATACCTTTAAGACAAAAAAGAGTGAAGATATTGATATAATCGAGACCCCTGACGATGGTCAGGAAGAAATGCAAACTATTGAAAGTGAAGATGCCAGGTTAAATCTTGAAATATATAATGATACCGATTACAAACCTCCGGTCAAGAAGGAAGTATATTTGGCAGAAGAAAGAAAAGAAAACTTTTTTAAAGTAATTACTTCAACATCCAGAAGCAGAGCACCGAGAAGAAAATTATTCCTTAACTCTGCTTCTCTTGTTGAGAATTTGAATGTAGTCTTGTATCACACCCATGGAACGGAAGCTTTTCAATCAACTAATAACACAAATTATAGGTCCCTGGATGAAAAGCTGAATATTACGGGAATAGGAGCAAAGATTTCCGCCGATTTGCTTAAAAGGGGCATTAAGAATATTCATTTAAAGGATTATAACGACTATCCGGATTACAACTTATCTTACGCAAATTCAAATTATGCGGTTAAACAAGTGTTAAGCGACAACAAAAAAAATATTTTGATAGATCTGCATCGTGACGGAGCCGAAGAAAACTCCAACTATGAAGCCCTTCTGTCGGAAGTTAAAACCACCGAGATAAATGGGAAAAGGGCTGCAACCTGCACCTTAGTTGTGGGAAATAAAAACGGGAATGCTGCAAAACTCAAGGAAAATGCCGGCAGACTCTATGAAATAGCTCATGAGTTGTATCCCGGCCTCATGCGCAAGATAATCATAAGGGAAGGCGCATATTTCAACCAATATTTATCCGATTACTCTTTCCTTATAGAAGTGGGCTGCACCCTTAATACATATGAAGAAATTGAATATACAGCCGAGTTGCTGGCTCAGGTCTTGTATGAGTACTTAAGTGAAATTGATAAATAAAATTTTACATTCATGTGAACTTTTGATATAATACCCTTAGTTTAAATCAGGGAGGGTATATTTTTTTGGACAGAAGAAAATATATTAGAAACTTTTCGATAATCGCTCACATAGATCATGGAAAATCCACTTTGGCAGACAGGCTGATAGAGAATACCGGACTTCTGACTCCCAGGGAGATGCAGGACCAGGTCTTAGACAATATGGACCTGGAAAGGGAAAGAGGAATTACTATAAAGCTTCAAACCATAAGTTTATCCTACAAAGCCCGGGATGGACATACCTATACACTTAATTTGATAGATACTCCGGGGCATGTGGATTTTAACTATGAAGTTTCAAGAAGCTTAGCCGCATGCGAGGGAGCAGTCTTAGTTGTGGATGCTGCCCAGGGCATCGAAGCACAAACCTTGGCAAATGTGTATTTGGCTTTAGACCAAAACCTTGAAATAGTTCCGGTCATAAATAAAATAGATTTGCCCAGCGCAAGACCGGATGAAGTCAAACAGGAAATAGAGGATGTAATAGGGATTGATTGTTCCGATGTACCCCTTATTTCAGCCAAGGAAAATATTAACATAGATCAGGTATTGGAAGCAATCGTAAAAAAGATTCCACCGCCTGAAGGGGACGAAGAAGCTCCCTTAAAAGCCCTGGTATTTGATTCTTATTACGACAGCTACAGAGGGGTTGTGGCATATATAAGAATCAAAGAAGGAAGGGTTAAAAAGGGAGATAAAATAAAAATGATGTCAACGGGTAAAACCTTTGATGTCACGGAGGTTGGCATAATCTCACCTACTCAGAAGCCTGTGGAATGTCTTTATTCGGGAGATGTGGGTTATTTGTGCGCCAGCATGAAGGAAGTAAAAAGCTGCCGGGTTGGAGATACGATTACAAACAGTGAAAATCCGGCAAAGGAGCCACTTCCCGGATACAAAAAAGTTACGTCCATGGTTTTCTGCGGTATTTATCCTGCCGAGGGAGAAGATTACAACAGTGTAAGAGATGCTTTGGAAAAACTCCAGGTTAATGACGCTTCTTTGACCTTTGAACCGGAAACCTCTGTTGCCTTGGGATTTGGTTTCAGGTGCGGATTCTTGGGCCTCCTGCACATGGAAATAATTCAAGAAAGGCTTGAGAGAGAATTCGACCTGAATATCATAGCAACAACTCCCAGCGTTATATACAAGGTGTATAAAACAAACGGTGAAGTGATGACCTTGCAGAACCCAACAAACATGCCTCCGGTGCAGGAAATAGAGTATATGGAAGAGCCTGTTGTTGCGGCATCCATAATGAGCCCTACCGAGTATGTGGGAGCAATCATGGAACTTTGTCAAAACCGCAGGGGTACCTTTGTAAATATGGAATACCTTGAAGCCAGCCGGGTTATCCTCCATAATAAATTACCTTTGAATGAAGTAATTTACGATTTCTTTGATGCTTTGAAATCAAAAACCAGGGGATATGCTTCCCTGGATTATGAACTTGAAGGTTATGTCCAGTCTGACCTGGTTAAATTAGATATATTGATAAACTATGAATTGGTGGATGCCTTTTCGATTATCGTTCATGAAGATAAAGCATATGAAAGAGGAAGGGCTATAGTCGAAAGACTCAAGGATGTAATTCCCAGGCACCTGTTCGCCATACCCCTTCAAGCAGCCATAGGAAACAAAGTTATTGCAAGGGAGACCGTAAAAGCCCTGAGAAAAGATGTTCTTGCAAAGTGCTACGGAGGAGACATAACCAGGAAGAAAAAGCTTTTGGAAAAGCAAAAAGAAGGCAAGAAGCGAATGAGACAAATAGGCCTGGTGGAAGTACCCCAGGAAGCCTTCTTGTCGGTGCTGAAATTTAATGAGGATTAGCTAAGGGGACACATGAGTGTCCCCTTGTATATTAAGATATTTTGCCTAAAAAAATGATTTCGTCGGTATCGGCATTTATTATCGTAATTCCCCTGTCTTCCCAATTTGAAGATCCCAAGTATCCTATTCTTTCGTCCCATGCATCATCGTAAACATCTTTTGACACTAATTCATCATCCACATAGTATTCAACTTCGGTCTTAATGAGTTTAAAACCTTCCTGAGAAAGGAAGTCTTGTTCTTCCAGGTCATCATAATCAAAATAATCATCATCATAGTCATAATCATCATAATAATTATCATCCGTGTCTTCATCCGTATACAGGTAGCCGTAATTAATCAAGTTGTACAAGCATTCAAACATTTCATCGACCGTATCGTTGTTTGCGTAAGCATCGCCCAATTGTATGAAAAAGTCCAATATTTCCTTATTTTTAACTTCATAGGTTGCAATATCCCTGGTATACAGGTTTGCCTTCCAATCACCGCTTTCGCTGGTTATTGTAATTCTCATTAATCCTCCCCCCCTGATACAATGTTTGTAAACATAATATGCGTCTTATTAAATAATATGTTTATGGAGTAAAACAAAAGTTAAATATCTTGTATCATGGGCGAAACTTGTTATTGTTATGAACAATGCTTAAAATGTCATTCTGAGATCTTCAGATCGAAGAGTATCATAAGATCTTTCTTTTTGCCCAGGATGACAAAGGTTATCCGTTTAACTTGATACGGATAATATGTAATAATTTAATAAGCATAAGAGAAATAACTCATCTATATGTTTGCATACAAGGTTTCATTGGGGTGGCTGATTTCTATCACTTTTGTGCTATACTCGTCCATGGCCTTTTTAAAGTTTGATATGGCTTTATAATCATCCCAAAAATGCATGGGAACAAAGAGCTTAGGTCTTAACTGTTCTATAAAATACCGGCCCCCGCAGGAATAATTCTGTTCAAGTCTTCTGTCAACCGGGAAAAAGGCAAGGTCAATTTTAGCTCCTTGATTTGCTATATCCGATACTATTTTTTTGAATGCATCCTCCATGGATTTTTCTTCTTCCGGTGTATCATCGGGCCATTTCCACCAGTTTAAGTCACCGGCATGGAAAATGTTTAAACCTTCTATATTAACCAAAAAGCTTACCCCTAAGTCAGTTGAGCCGAAAATATTAAGCTTCATATCATTGAGGGCAAGTTCGTCACCCGGTCGTACAATATATAAATTGTCAAGCCTGTTGTATATTTTTATGTCTGAGGACAAGATGTAAAATGTGTTCGGTTTTTTGTTTATCCAGGATAGAATATCGTAGTTAAAGTGGTCCTGGTGTGAGTGGGAACTGAATACATAAAGAGGTTTAGGGCTTATAAAGGCATCATTCAACATCTTATCGAAATCAAAATCTCTTTTATCGCTCCTGTGCTTGAAATAATCAAACATTAAAAAATCTTTAGCGGTTTCGATAAAAAAACAAGAGTGGTAAATGTATCGAATTTTCATGTTTCCTCCCATTAATAAACATTTAAGTTTATTAATTATAATATAATCTTGAATCAGGAGCAATACATTTAATCATAATATATTAAAATAATATTTGTAATTAAGTAGCTTACATAGTATAATGAGAAGCTTACAAAAATAGAACGAGGTAGAATTATTAATGAAAATACAAAACGTAATCTTGAATGACAAGATTCAAAGAGCTTTGGATGATATGGGTTTTGAAGAAAGCACCCAAATCCAGCAAGAGGCTATTCCTTTAATATTGGAAGGAAAGGACATTGTAGGACAATCCAATACCGGAACGGGAAAGACTGCAGCTTATGCAATACCTGTACTTGAAAGAATTGACAAGGACTTAAGGATGCCCCAGGCCTTGGTCTTGCTTCCAACGAGAGAGCTGGCTGTACAGGTTGCCAACGAAGTGAGAAAAATAGGAAAATACATGGAAGGCATCAAGACGGTAACGGTATACGGGGGAGCAGACATAAAAGAACAGATAAATAAACTCAAGGGAGGAGCCCAGATCATTGTAGGGACTCCCGGCAGGGTTATAGACTTAATTGACAGGCACGTGATAAAACTGAATGAAATAAAAATGGTTGTTTTGGATGAAGCTGATGAAATGCTTAAAATGGGCTTCAGAGAGGATATAGAATTTATCTTAAGCAAGATAGACCATCCGGTTCAATACTTGTTATTTTCTGCAACAATTCCGGATGATATAAAAAAGATAATAAAAGAATTTCTTAATTCCCCCGTTACGGTTAAGGTATTGAGGGAAGGAATAACTGCCAAGGAAGTAAAGCAAAGTTATTTTTTGGTTAAGCAATCCGACAAGGTAGAAGCTTTGTCAAGGTTAATCGATACCTATACACCAAGGCTTACCTTGATATTCTGCAATACCAAAAAGGCTGTTGACCAATTATATGACCAGCTTATAGACAGGGGATACAACTGCGACAAGATACACGGAGACATAAAACAGGCACAAAGACTGGATACCTTAAATAAGTTTAACAACGGCTTGATTGAAGTGTTAATTGCTACCGATGTGGCAGCAAGAGGGCTTGACATAAGAGAAGTTGATTTAGTAATCAACTACGAAGTCCCCTCAAAAGAAGATTACTATGTCCACCGTATAGGCAGGACCGGGAGAGCAGGAAGAGAAGGGGCATCATTTACCTTGGTAAGCGCTAAAGAACTAAGGAAAATTGAGGATATTGAAAGGTACACCAAAAAGTCCATTCGAAAACGAACCGTACCCACTGTTGACAGGGTTAACGAAGTTAAAAAGGAAAAATTTATAAGAAGCATAGTCAGTACAATTGAAAACGGGGGGCTTGGAGAAAACAGGGAATTAGCCGGCAGGCTTTTGGATGAGGGCTATGATGCTGAAACCGTCATAGCAGCCATGATTAAAAAACTTGTAAAATTTGATAACTCCGAAGAAAGAGATTTAAATGATGTAGTTTTGGAAAAAAGAAAAAGGAGAGCCTTCAAACCGGAAAATACAGAAAGATTTCACGTTAATTTAGGGAAAAAACAAGGGGTGCGACCCGGAGATATTTTAGGAGCAGTAGCAGGGGAGTGCGATATACCCGGAAATGATATAGGAGAAATAGAAGTGCTTGATAATTTTTCATTTTTTACTGCTTCAAAAGAACATAAGCACAGGATTTTAGACAGAATGAACCGGTCGCAAATAAAGGGCATGGATGTTTCGGTGAAACTGTCAAAGAAAAACAAAGCAAAGTTGTAAAATAAAATGACCGAAAAAAAGAATGATTCAGAGGAAGATTTCT
>DAOOVO010000111.1:0-12614 GCA_035370245.1 Pseudobacteroides sp. | reverse complement strand
AAAGTACCTTGTATCATTAAAGATGTAAGAGCTATAAAAAATACCATGTCAAAAATATCCTGTGCTACTGGTATTCCCGCCGTCAATGGATATGTAGCAAACACTATTGAAGCTGCCCCTCTAAACCCTACAAATGAAATGAATAACTGCTGCTTGAAAGGAGTCTTAAACATGGACAATATAGGTATGGTTGCCAATGGTCTTATAATGAATATCAGTGCAATTGAAATAATAATCGCCTTACCCGACAATGCCATGAATCTGCTGGGAAATACCTGCAAACCTAATGTTACAAACAATATAATCTGTGCAATCCATGACTGACCGTCAAAGAAACGAATGATCTGCGTTTTCCGTATAAAGCTTGAATTTCCAATTATCATGCCGGCTATGTAAACAGTTAGAAAGCCATTGCCTCCCGTAATTGTAGATACCGAATAAGCAAATAACATCATTGTTATTCCCAGGACAAGGTACATACTTTCAACACTATGATGTATTCGGTTAAACAGTTGAACCGATGCAAAACCTATGAGAACTCCTAAAGCAATACCTATGACAAATTGTATAAAGAAGCTTATAATATAGGAATATACACCCTCTTGAGGATTATTAATCAAACCGATAACCGTTATAGTCAACATATATGCCATAGGGTCGTTTGAAGCACTCTCAAACTCTAGAAGAGGTGAAAGAATTCCTTTAGTCTTCATTTTTCTGGCTCTAAGTATAGCAAAAACCGATGCAGCATCAGTTGATGATACAACGGCCCCAAGTAAAAAACCTTCCAATAATTTCATATCTATAAAAAGATATGCAAAAATACCCACAAAAGCTGCTGTTAAAAATACCCCAACTGTCGACAGCAGTATACCTCTTCCTAAAAACTGTTTAGCTACTTTCCAACGTAAATCCAATCCCCCTGAGAAAATTATAAAGCATAAAGCAATATTACCAATATGTCTTGTGAGTGAGGGATTATCAAAATATACTCCATAAATTCCCTCCGACCCAAGCATTATACCTACTCCAATAAACAGAATAAGTATTGGCACACCAAATCTGGTGGAATACTTAGTTGCAACCACACAAAACATCATTAAAATTGTAACAACGATAATAATTGCTTCTAATGAATACATTTTACCTTCCTTTATTGCTATAATATTACAAATTAAGGGCATATTAAAAAATCCATTATCCAAGCTTTTCGTATAAAAATAATTTGTGTAATTATCAGAAATGTTCCACTGAACAGTTTATTATTTGTCAATACCTATCACATTAAAATGAAAACTGCTTTTTGATTCTCAGACGGTCTAAATACTTTGAAGAACAAATAGATTAAGGACTATAAGCAATTCACCGCAAAGGTGCAAGAAAGTGAAAATACAAGAAATTACCAATAACATGATAACATAAATAATGTCTATAATTGAATTATACCAAAGAGTATGCTGTTGTGCAACTACGAAAAACAACACAAAAAGTGGTTAAATCCTTAATACCGGACTTAACCACTCTCTTTAATTGTATTTGTTGCAAATCCATTATCACAAATCCATTTATTACTATTATCCTGTCAAGGAATATTTATTTCAACCGCATTTGGAAAATCCACAGTTCCTGCAAACCATACATCCGCCTTCATGTTCAACTGCCTGTCCGCATTCCGGGCATACGGCACTTGTTTTACCTGTGCCAGTAGTTATACTTCCCGACTCGCCACCCACACATACACGACAAGCTGCCTCGACCTTAGCCGTAGGCCTTGGAATTATTTCCTCGGGCGGCTCGGCCAGCTCATTATCACATGTGCTATTACCGTTCTGTATCTTTGCAACTTTTTCTATAAGTCGTCCAATAGCATCAGGACAGGAAAGAACCTTTATGCCGCTTTGCTTTATAGTGGACGGGCATCTTATACCCTTTAACTGCTCAACAATTGACTTTGCATCTATACCAGAACGCAGTGCAATTGATACAAGTCTTGCTGTGGCTTCAGACTGTGAAGGACATCCCCCCGCACGGCCTGTATTTGTAAACACTTCACATATACCATACTCATCATAATTGACAGTAATATATAGGTTTCCGCATCCAATTTTAACTTTCTCGGTAAAACCTGTTGCTATTTCAGGTCTGGGTCTTGGGGCAATTTGTGAATTGGTTGCTGTGTTAATGACTGTGCTCCGAGCTCCATCGGCACCGGCACCGGTGTTGGCTTTATTTACACTGCCAATATTAAGCACCTGAGCTTCCCTGCTTCCGTCCCTGTATAATGTTACCCCTTTGCAGCCTGTATTGTAGGCCATTTCAAAAACTTCCCTGACATCATCCTTTGTAGCGTCATGCCTTAAGTTAACAGTTTTGGAAACAGCATTATCTGTGTATCTCTGGAATGCTGCCTGCATTTTCACATGCCATTCAGGTGATATATCATGAGAAGTGACAAAGACATTCTTTATGGACTTGGGTATCTCAGGAAAATCCTTAATGGAACCTTTCTTAGCTATTCTTCTCATAAGGTCATCCGAATAGAACCCATCAATAATTGCTATCTGCTTAAATAGAGGATTTACTTCCAAAAGCTCATCATTATCCATTACATTTCTTATATAAGATATTGCAAATAAAGGCTCTATACCGCTGGAAACCCCTGCTATTATGCTTAATGTCCCCGTTGGTGCTATTGTTGTAGTAGTTGCATTTCTAAGACGTAATCCCTTATCGCGGTAAATACTTTTTTCATAGAAAGGAAAAACACCTTTCTTTTCAGCCAACTCCATTGATGCCTTTTTAGATTCATCCTGTATAAAGCTCATCACTCTTTCAGCCAATGAACAAGCTTTCTGTGAATTGTACGGAATATTCAGCTTGCATAAGAGGTCTGCCCATCCCATAACTCCAAGGCCTATTTTCCTAGTACCCCTTGTCATTTCATCTATTTCAGGCAAAGGATATTTATTTACATCAATAACATTGTCCAAAAAATGAACAGCTTTTTTTACAGTCCTTCCAAGCTTTTCAAAATCAACATCCACTTTGTTTCCAGCCTTCTTTACCATAAGACTTAAGTTAATTGAACCTAAGTTGCAAGCTTCATAGGGTAACAGAGGCTGTTCTCCACAAGGATTGGTGCTTTCAATCTGACCTATTTCCGGAGTCACATTATCCTTATTTAATCGATCGATAAAAATTATTCCAGGCTCACCGTTTGTCCATGACATATCTACCATAAGATCAAAAACTGCCCTGGCATTCTTCTTTCCAACAGTTAGACCGCTGTGAGGATCGATCAAATCATAATCTCTGCCTTCCTCGACAGCCTTCATAAACTCTTCTGTAACTGCCACACTTATATTAAAGTTGGTTATATCTGCGTTGTCTCTTTTTGATGTTATAAAGTCAATAATATCGGGATGGTCAACCCTTAAGATACCCATATTGGCACCACGTCTGGTTCCTCCCTGCTTTACTGCCTCAGTAGCCGCATTAAACACTTTCATAAAGCTTACAGGACCGCTAGCAACGCCACCTGTTGAATTAACCGAAGAACCTTTGGGTCTAAGCCTTGAAAAGCTGAACCCCGTACCTCCACCACTTTTATGTATCAATGCAGCATTTTTGATGCTCTCAAAAATACCTTCCATTGTATCTTCAATAGGTAAAACAAAACACGCACTTAACTGCCCTAGAGGTCTTCCCGCATTCATCAATGTTGGTGAATTGGGTAGAAACTCAAGATTTGCCATCAACTCATAGAATTCCTGCTCAATATTCTGCAATTCATCCGGAGAAACATATTGCATATCAGCTTGTGCCACTGCCTTTGCTACACGTCTGAACATTGCATCAGGGTTTTCAATTACACTGCCATTTTCATCTTTAGCAAGATATCTCTTTTCTAGTACTTTGATGGCATTGTCAGTTAAATTCATAGTATTACCTCCTATTTGATCACAATATTTTGTATAGGGTTTTAAACCCCGGCACATTATATTGTATCACTTCTGTTTTTCAAGTCAATATAAATGAGGCAAATTTTACTTTTAATTATGGTACTATTTTTTTATACAAACATTATATAGTTTTAATATATTAATAAGTTTGTCCAAACTTAACACCTATCTTTACAACATCAGCCATGTTTATTGACCCGTCATTTGTTATATCATATATAACATCATATCCGGCGTCACCGGCAACCTTTCCAAATCTCTTGGCTATTTCAACAACATCAGCCATATTGACCGCCCTGTCCCTGTTGACATCTTCAGGTATATAACCAGGTGTAGGAGAAACATCTGAGAATACCGAGCATATCTTTGATGTTTCCTTAATTCCATTAGGCCCTGTAACTACTGTTTTACCCCAATCGGTAAGTGAATTTCCGGACCAGTCATTGGTAAGGTCTAAAAACTCAACTCCTCCTCCGTTACCCTTCCACGACCATGCCAGCCATCCTACATTTTTTTCCTTGCAATAGCTCATTATTGCAGCTTCATCAACATCTTTATTATCTGTGTGCTTCCATCCGAATTCTCCTATGCAAAGTGCCAATCCTTGATTGATTACACCATCAATATTATTTTTAACTGTTGCTTCATTAGGACCGGAATACTCATAGAAGTGAATCGAAAACATTGTATTTTTCAATGGGTCGGCATCAAAAACATCCTGTCCATAATCGTGTATGGACTGGGGATACTGTCCCCAACCTGCACAATCGACCATAATTGTATGGGTCAAGCCTGCATTCCTGATTATGGGAATAGCTTTCTTATAACCTTCTGCCCACTCGGCACCTCCCCATGAACCAAACCATTCATTAGCAATATTTATAATAACCTTGTCTTCTTTTCCTATAAGAGCGCTCTTCATTTCTACAAAATAGTCAGCTGCTTTAAGCAATGGCTCTGCAGAATCAACTCCTAAAGCATCATGAACTTCAAGAACGGCTATAAGCTTATTTTGCTCACATAATGAAATGACTTCTTTAAGAGTTTCAAGGCTGTCTTTTTGCCAGTTATCCTTTGTTCCGTTAGAGAGAACTATTCTTACAGTATTAGCACCTGTTTTTGCAATTGCAGGAATTGCAACCTTCGTATCGTTTTTGAACCATGTATGTGCATGATTAACCCCTCTCATAACAAAAGGCTGTCCATTTGCATCGAAGAGGTGTCCATCCACTATTTTAAACTGGCCCGGCGCAGCAATTGGAGCAGGATTAGGATTATATGACGAGCCCGTGTCTGCATCACCAACGCTTAATTTTGTAAATACCGCCTTGCCTGTCACAGGAGAGTTTGCAAATATTTTAAAATCCAATCCCATGACCTTGTCCAAATCAGCAATATTGGAATTATTCACCCACCCGCTTTTCTCTGTTTTCCAGATGGCTTCCTGAAGCTTAAATGTTACACTCTTTGATTTGCCTGCAGGTACTGCAAATGATGGTGATTCATGCCAAACATAAGCTGATCCTGTTTTTACACCGATTCCAATAAGTATTTCAGCATTACTTGTGTTTGTAACGGTTACATTGATAGCTTCATATTTTCTCCAATCCTGGTTTACACTAGAAGTAGCTCCTGCATCACGATCACTGCTGTTTATATTCTCAAATTCAACAACCAGATTGTCCCCATTATCGGTAACAGTTTTTGTTCCATTCATATACCCTGAAGGCTTGGACCATGTATATCCTCCAAAACCGTTAACAGAACTGGCTGCATTAGAAATAAACACATTGAAAGTACTCATAATCAATACAGCGACACAAATCAATGAAATAAGTTTTTTTCTCATAATTTATCCCCCTAATTTTAATCTCTCTGATACAAAACCACAACCATAATTACCCGAACATTAATAGAATATAAATTCTTGTTAGGTTAACGTTAAACTAACCCATAAAAAAAGTGGACCTGCCTAAATGCCCTATTAAATTAAATTTTATCCATCCCCCCTAAAAATGTTTTATGTTTTTTAAAAATGACCTACCCATTATAGTTTACTACAATTTTCCTACATTGCATAGTATTTTTTTATAACATAGTATTTTTTTTATGAATTTTTTATGAATTGCCCGGGTCATTCCTTATTTTGCCTTGCAAGCCCATATAGTTTACATATATAATATTTATAAGTAATATATAATTCATTATTCACTATTCGCAGCAATTCTATTTTCAATATAAGCTGTCGGTTTTATGCTTATATACTATTTCTTTTAATTACTCCAGCTTTTTCTTTGTTACTCTTAGTTATTATTATAAATTTATATAAATTTAATTTTGAGAAAATTATAGGGGGTAAAAAATGAAAAAGATATTATACGGGCTATTAACTGCTGCTCTAGTGACAGCAGGAATACCGCTGCCCGATGCTGCCTATGCAAGTACAGACCAGCAAGTACTATTCATTAACGAGGTGATGGCAAGCAATACCAAAACCATACGGGATGGAGATATAGATGATTCCAAACACGGCAGTTTAGGCGGTGCCTATTCAGATTGGATTGAAATTTACAATTCCAGCTCCAAAGCCATTGATTTAACCGGATATACCTTAACCGATTCTTCTGCCACCTGGAAATTTCCCCAGGGAATTGTTCCGGCAAAAGGCTTCTTGATTGTTTGGGCATCAGATAAGAATAAAGTGGCAAAAGACGGACAACTACATGCAAACTTTAAAATTAGTGCATCCGGAGAAACCATAACATTAAAAAATGCTGATGGTGAAATCGTTGATGTTTGCACCACCATCTCGTTAAAGGACGATGAGTCCTATGGCCGTAAAACAGAAGGTGCAAACCAATGGGTGATTTTCTCAAAACCGACACCGCTTAGTGCCAATATATATTCGGCTGCAACAACAATAGTGAAGTCACCTGTTTTTTCTCATGAAGGCGGATTTTATACATCGGAATTTTTGCTAAGTATTACCACCGATGAGCCGGGAGTAAAAATATATTATACCAAGGATGGCTCCGATCCTATCCCGGGATCTGAAAGCACTTATGAGTATACCGAAGCTATAAATATAAAAAACAGGACAAAAGATCAGAATGTTTATTCCATGATAAAAAATATATCAACTGATGTATGGAACAAGTGGGAAGAGCCTGTCGGCGAACTTTTCAAGTGTACGCCTATAAGAGCTGCAGCCGTCAGGGAAGACGGCTCAAAAAGCAAAATAATTACCAAATCATACTTTGTAGATAAAAATATGATGACAAGATACAAAATTCCTGTCATATCTCTTGTCACCGACCCTGCTAATTTGTTTGATGATGAAACAGGTCTGTATGTAAACGGAAACTTTGAAAAAAAAGGAGCGGAATGGGAAAGACCTGTTCATGTCGAGTTCTTTGAAAGTGATGGTACTCTTGCTTTTTCTCAAAACAGCGGCTTAAGAATAAATGGCGGATATAGCAGAAAGGTTCCTCAAAAGCCCTTCAGACTTTATGCAGACCATGATTATGACGATACAAATAAATATACATACGATGTATTCCAAGGCACTGCCAAGAAAGTAACCGGCGAGACACTAGACAGCTTCAAACGTCTGGTTTTAAGAAATGGCGGTAATGATAACGGCTGGACCGGAGTTATGTTCAGAGACCCTTTGATGCAGGGGCTTGTTTCACATTTAAACCTGGATACACTGGCATACAGGCCTTGTGTAGTATTCCTGGACGGGGAGTTTTGGGGTTTATACAATATCAGAGAACGTTATGATGATGAATACTTTAAATCCCATTATAATGTTGATAAAGATAAAGTAGTAATGCTTGATGTATGGAATTATCCCGAACTTCAGGAAGGTGAACCTGGAGACGAAAAAGCATATCAAAGGGATATCATAGATTACCTAAAAACCCATTCCATAACTGATAAGGATACCTATGAATATATTAAAACCAAAATGGACATAGAAAACTATATCACTTACAATGTAGCACAAATTTACTACGGAAACTACGATTGGCCCGGTAACAACGTATCGATTTGGAGGTACAAGACTGATGACGGCAAATATCATCCTGAAGCTCCATATGGTCAGGATGGAAGGTGGAGATGGCTTCTTAGGGATACCGATTTTGGCTTCGGATTATATCAGACGAAAGGCGTATCATTTGATTCCATTGCTTTTGCTACAGGTGATGTTCCTGAGGTTGGTGATTATGCATATGCCAATGCACCATGGGCAGTATTTCTTCTAAGAACATTACTAAATAATTCAGAATTCAGAACCCAGTTTATCAATACCTTTGCAGATCAGATAAATACATCATTTGAACCTACTAGGGTAAACAAAGAAATCGATAAATACAAAGCAGGCATTGAAGATGTAATACAGGAAAACGGCAATAGGTGGAGAAGACTTAATGCAATACCTACATATCGCGGTGAAGTCACATGGGATATGAATATTCAAGCCATCAGGAATTATGTAAACATCAGACCTACATATGTAAGAAGGCATATTATAAATAAATTTAAGGACTTCGGTGTAACCGGAACAGCAGATATTAGCCTCAGTACCAATACATCACAAGGTTATGTGAGGATCAACTCCATTGACATTAAATCAACAACTCCAGGGATTACTGACCCCGCAAACTGGACAGGTGTTTATTTCCTTGGCGTTCCTGTGATATTGAAAGCAATTCCCGAAAAAGGTTACAGATTTGATCATTGGGAAGGGGTAGAAGGAGTTACAAATACATCTGATACCATCACATTCACCCCTGATGGAAATATGAACGTAAAAGCAGTTTTCAAACCAGAAAATGAAGGATACAAGCTGTCAGGATATATAAGCCCCGATTTTGATTCCGATTATGAAGATTTTAAAACAGGCTTCAAGGTAGAGGTTATTGGCACAGGATTATCTGCATCCACTGATTCAAAAGGTTATTTCGAAATAGGAGATATCCCGCAAAACTCTGAAGGATATAAAATTAAGATAAGTAAACCCAATTATATATACAGACAAATAGATAATGTTGTTATATCAGGTAATACCAGTATTTCCACACAGTCCAATCCAATACATTTGTGGGGTGGGGACATTAACGGTGACAATGTACTAAACATGTCGGATGTTATTGAAATTGCAAAGGCATTTAATTCTGTTAAAGGAGACAATACTTATATTTCTGTATCAGATGTGAACATGGATAATGCTATTAACATGATGGATATGATAGTAATTGCAAAGCATTTTAATGCAACTCCTGATAGTTATAAAAATCAGTAGTCATAAAATTTAGCCTTGAAATACCAAATGGCTGATATCGGATTCACTTTCCGAATCAGCCATTTATTTTAAGAATACTACCTATCAAAAATACTACCTGTCAAACTTTTCTGATGCTTCCTTCATAATATTTATAATGGGCAGATGCTGCGGGCATGCAGCTTCACACTGTCCGCAAGCTATGCAGCTACCTGCTTTGCCGCTTCTATCCATTAAATTGTTATAAAAGAATTTAGGCCTCGCTTCTTCTCCGTAAAGGTACAATGAATTTAATGCACTGATTACATCAGGTATGCTAATTTTTACAGGACATCCGTCACAGCAATATTTACATGATGTACATTGAATTGTAGGGAATTTAGCCATAGCTTTTGTCACTTCATCAAGAACAATCCTGTCCTTATCGGTTAAAGGTTCAAAGTTTAAAAACGTCTCCAAATTGTCATATAGCTGTTCTTCGTTTGACATACCGCTTAATATTGTCATTATACCATCTAGCGAACCTACAAAACGAAATGCCCATGAAGCAATGCTTCTGTTTGGCTGCTGTTTTTTCATAACAGCTTCAAGCTCCGGTGTAGTGCTTGCAAGAGTACCGCCCTTTACCGGCTCCATTACAATAATGGGCATATTATATTTCCTCAGTATTTCATAAAGCTTACCGGAATGAACAATAGGATTATTCCAATCTGCATAGTTTAACTGTATCTGTACAAACTCAACTTCAGGATGTTCCGAAAGAATCTTCTCCAATAGATTGGGTGAGCCATGAAATGAAAAACCGAAATGCTTTATCTGCCCGCTCTTCTTCTTTTCCATAGCCCATTCAAAGCATTTAAACTTCACATAATTATCATAATTGTTCCCTTCTTCCACACTATGCAGCATATAGAAATCAAAATAACTTACCCCTGCACGTTCAAGCTGCTCATTAAATATGCGGTCGCAATCCTCATATGTCTTAAGCTCCCAACCCGGCAGCTTGGTTGCAATATAAAAGGAATCTCGGGGATAACGCTTTACAACCGCTTCCCTTGCCGCAACTTCAGACTTTCCGCTGTGATACATATAAGCGGTGTCAAAGTAATTAAACCCCTTTTCCATATATATGTCCACCATCTTACATACCCTTGCAATGTCTATTTCTCCATCTTTTTCAGGAAGTCTCATCAGTCCGAATCCCAGTTTAGGCATCTTGCTTAAATCAATACTCATTCCCTAATACCTCCAAACTTTAATATTTGAATTGTTAAAATATCCCCAATTTTTTTCGCTCATTAAATATTAGTTATATTCTATCAGATTATACCTATTTCAGTCTATTAATTGTCTTTATGTTTTCTCTAAACAAAAACTATACTTTAACAACTAAATTTCCAGTTTCACGTGCAATCAAAAATCCCCAAATGCAATCATTTGAGGACTTATAATCAGCTTTATATTTGAAAACACTTTGATTTAAACTTAATTTATGCCTTTTATCCAGTCGTCAGTTGAAAGAACTTTCGAAAACCTCATGGCCTGAGTAACTAAAATAGCCTTGTGTAACTCTTCTGCCGATATTTTGCCGGCATAGTTTGAAATATCTAAAGTTCCTGTTGCATCAGATAAAAACTCAACTGAATATCCTAAATGAAAAACCTGCCTTGAAGTAGTATCGCAACACATTTGAGTCATGTAACCAATAATCGTAACAGTATCTATATCATGCTGCTTAAGTATTTTATGTAAATCTGTATCGGTAAAACTTCCGGGCAAATTTTTCTCAATCAAATAATCATAACCGACATTTTTAACTTCTTCATGAAGTTGCCAGTGCAAACTGTCCTTTACAAACGCTGTAGCGTTATTCTGCAATGCCGTATGTTGAATAGCTATTACCACAATGTTATTTTCTTTTGCCGTCTTCATAGCTTTTATTATGTTTTCAAAACTCTCTTTTGGGTATGAAATTGGCATAGCCCCTGTAAAATATTCATTTTGTACATCTATAACTAATAAAGCTCTTTTCATATATAAACCACCTTCCTTTTTTGTATTTTATGATGCAAACAATACTCAAACTATAATTATTTCATATTTTGAGATTCATCATAGTCCTTAATAACTGAACTTAAAATTCATCCGGATCATTAATGCCATCTTTAGTTATTTTTTCAACTATATATTTAGGAGACAAATAAGGAGAGTATTTTTTAAAGTCTTTTTCAAATCTCAAATCTCCAAGCGTATAATTATTTTTTGTAAACAAGCGATCTTTATTATACTCATCTAAAACACCTCTATAATACTCGCAGAATTTTTCATGCATTGATTTATTAGTTTTTAATATCATGACATTATTTTTATATTCATTATTTATCAAGGATTTATCGACCTTTTCAATTTCTCTTATTTCTGTACTTTGTTTACTTTCTGTATTTTCTGTGCTTTCTAGGGTATCATTATCTTTGATTTCTTTCCATGACCCATTTATTAATTGATATGTTTTTCCCGTTAGTCTATCAACTTTTAGCTTAGTTGATGAATCAATATAAAATCTATTAGAAAGTCCTAGAAACACAAGACCCACAGTAATAATTATAGCTGCTATAATTATACAGATTTTGTAACCTCTCAAAGTGATCCCCCCTATGCCTATCTTAATACACCAACATTATATACTTCCTGTAAATTATACGCAATAAATGCAACTATTTACGCTTTTAAAGAAATCACTTACACTTTGTCAAAATCATAATAACACTCTCTACTCAGTCCGAGAAATATACTCTAATAATTCCTCAACTAAGATATCAACAGTTGTGCAAGGATTCATTTTAGATGGTGGTATGTCCTTACAATTATAGGTCTCCCTTAGTTTTTTACTTCTTTCAATGGCTTTATATAATCTCTCGTTGGAAGATAAAATCTCAAAAATATCTTTTAAATTCTTTTCGTACCTCCCCCCATTTATGCCTTCCCTAAATAAATCGTCTGTACCCATTATTTATCCTCCCATAAGTCAAACTCTCTTAATAACGGAACAGCCCCATATCTTCCTGCTAAGTAGTCTTTGTTATAAGTTGCATCATTTCTCACTTTTTTATCATTTTCAAGTTTATACTCCGCAAGAGAATATAGAGAGGAAATCCCTTCTGTATCTTTTTCTGTAAACCAAATTTGATCTCTTCTAAAAGTTTCTCTATTCAGTGTAAATATGTCATGTGTTGAATAAATTAACTGAGCACCTTTTTTATTAATATCCGGATTATTAAACATACCTATAATATATCTTAATAACAATGGATGTTTTCGGTATAATAAAAACCGAGCGTTCCGGAACTTAAAAAACCCTGCATAAA
>DAOOVO010000110.1:0-12917 GCA_035370245.1 Pseudobacteroides sp. | reverse complement strand
TGTAGGGTTAATTGCGTAAATTATTGAGTTACCTCGTTAAAAACATAATACTCCATTATCATTTAAAGATCCGACAGGACTCTGGTTTGGCCTGGATGATTTGATTGTTGCGGCGGTAGGCTTTGCAGTAGGCTTTGTATCAGGATTGGTATACGGTCTTGCAAATGGTCAAGGGTGGGGTAGTCTTTTGACTGCCCTTGAAACAGGACTTACCACTGCGGCAGGTGCCTGGATGGGATGGAATGTAGGAGGGCCCATTGGGCTTGTAATGGGAGGTATGAATGGTCTGATAAGCGGAATCAATAAGACATATGATTGGACCAGTGTAGAGGGTTGGTTTGGTTTTATATCGGATTCAACGTGGAGCCTTCTCGGTACTTCCCTGGGAAATATTGTACACGTTATCAATCTTTTTGACAGCAGTGCTAAATATCGTTCTGACCTCAGCCAAAGAAAAAATCGTCATGTATATGAAGGAGGATTCGGTTTGAAAGAAGGTTTTGCATTTACACAAGGAAATGTAATTTCAAATCTGCCGAGTGATGCAAGCGCAGCACTCCTTGATATACACGAGACTTTGCATATTTGGCAGCAGAGATTTTTCGGACCCATTTTCCAGGTCACTTATGTGGCATGGGCAGTAGGAGGTGCTATTGTAGGCAGTGTTGCGTGGCTTTTCCATACCGATCAAAGTTATCTATCATTTGTTGAAACAGCAGCGTATTACGATAATCCGTTTGAGTACTGGGCTTACAAAAAACAAGGCTACTGGAGACCAAAAGGGGCAAATCCGATAATAGCCTGGTAAATAAAATTGAGAAAGTAGATAATATGAAAAAAGTGCAGAGGTTCCTGCACTTTTTTCTATATATAGGCAACGCCATTAAAAAGGAACCGTTCACTAATACCTAATATTAAATACATATTAAAATAAAGTGAAATAAATGTAAAAAAACTGTAGACTAAAGTTTTATTATTATGTAAAATAAATATTGGTAATTCTTTAAGGAGTTTACATTAGACAATTTGAACAAAACCATAAAAGTATTGCCAAGTTGAAATTTGGGCGTCTACCACATAAAACTGTCGCGCTCAGAACCGGACTGGGGTTTATCGACAAAAACAACCTGCTAGTTACTACCCAGTACGGCTGTGCACTGATGCTGGGCAAGGTCTTGACCACAGCTCCCTTTATAACCATGAGTGAAACACCCAAAGAACCGCAATGCGGGAATTGCAATATCTGCGTGAATGTGTGTCCTACAAAAGCCTTACTCGGTAAAACATGGAGCATAATGACTACCCGTGATGAAATCATGACTAGAAAACTCTGTACTTTATGCCTAAAGTGCATGATCTGGTGCCCGTATACGACGGAATACATAAAATGAGCATAATTAAATCGACTATTTTACTTTTTTATCCTTTAACAAGAATATCTCTTTTTCTGTTTCAATTTCTTTTTGCAGAAGGAAACGAATGTTGTCACTTATGGTATTAAAATTTTGTCTCGTTTCAGTTCGGAATTCTGTTAAATCAGCGGTTTGGCTGTATACGGCATCTAACTTCTTTTCAATTCGTACTTGTCCTTCTTCAAGTCCATTAACTTTATCTTTAATTTCCTTTATTTCCAAAAGTATTTGATTTAAAATTTGCTCCATAAAATCAACCCTCTCTAAAAGTTTCAATTTTCTACCGTTAACACTCAATGATATTATACTACATTTACCTTAGACATAGTCAAACTAATTTTATTTCGTTAATGCACAAGTAAATGTATGTGTATTAATAAATACTAGGAAAAAGCTATTTGAAAAAGTGTCGGCATGTTTGAAAAGGGGACAAAGCCGGATGAAATCACATGTTTCCGGCTTTGCCCCGATAAAAACTATAATGCAATAATAAGGATAGGAACACTACTGCTGCTTCATTTTGAAAGTATGAGTTTCGTATTTGGTCTTATCCGAGTAGCTGTATCCTCGGAGGATGACTTCGCTTGGCAGTTTTTCCATTGCTTGCAGTGAGTTTTTTTCTGTAAAGTGAACATTATCAATTGTCTCGATACCGCCGCCTGAACCGGCTCCGTTTGGTATAGGTTGGCCATATCTGTCCAGAAATACAAAAAATATTCCGTCGCTTTCGGCATATTTATTCGCATCTACCACCGTGAACTCGATTTCCGTATAGGTAGACATAGCCGAACCCTTGAGTGTGATCTTATCTACACGGACGCCGCAGTCGCTGTAAACGGCTGACTCGGTACAGATCACTTTTTGCTGAGTCCCGGCGTTTTTGAGGGTAGCTGAGAGTATTGTTGATTTTTTACTGTTCATATCTCTGGTATATTTGCCATTCTCGACGATAAAAGGCAGGGCAACGCATTCAAGCTCCACAACCGGAGTGGAGGAATTGCCCCCATACCTTGCGTCGATCATATAGACAAGAGTCCCGTCTTCTTCAAGCAGGTAGTCAATGCTGCAGTTAGCTCCACTAATACCTACGGATGTATTCATCATGATTTTATGGTTTGCTTGGGCGTATTCGGCAATCGTACCGGTTTTCCTACTGAATACCGGCCCCAAATTTGAGATATGGTCATGCGGTTGGGCATCCGGGCCAAGCAGCAGGTAATCGGACGAGGACGGCTTAACGTCAAGTACGATATAGACGCTCTGTCCGTCGTGTACAGCTTCGCGTATCACAAAAGACGCAAAATCGGTCTGATTGCCTTGCTGGGGTACTTCCTCTTGTACGACTCCGGAAGCATCCCGTGTCAATAGTGACCGGGACACAGATATGTTCAAAATGATTTTTGAAGCCACTCTAGCTAAATTGAAAAAGCATCACGGAGTTCGCATAATTCCGGGAAGCTGGGGTGTCCTCAAGGCACTTGATTCAACTATCGTAAGGCTCAGCGTCACTCTTTTCCCGTGGGCTGACTATAGAGACAAAACTGCTGCTGTCAAGGTCCATACCTTATACGATGTATTGCTTGGGTGTCCAGAAAATATTGTTATGACAGAAGGCATTATCCATGACAAAGAAAAATTGAAAACCTTTGTCACTGAGCCAGGAATCACATACCTTTTTGACCGGGCATACATCGATTACAAGGAATATGACAGGTACTGCAAAGAAGGAATCTTCTTTATCTCAAGACTCAAGAAAAACGCCATCATCAATATATTGAATGAGAATTTTATTCCTAAAGGAAGTACTGTCTTATCGGATAAAGAGGTTATTCTTGGCTGCCAAAGTACTCAGATGCAACACTCTGTCAGGATTATTCAAGTGGTTGATTCTTCAAACGGAGAATTGTTTCATATCGTTACGAACCGCTTTGACCTTACAGCTGAAGAAATTGCTCAAATATACCGTCTGTGGTGAGGCTGATCACCAATGGGCTTTGGAATACTGTCTCGCAACTTCAAGAGGATTTAACTCCAAAGAAGCCTCCTCCGGTTCAAAAGCAAAAGCGGTTTAACTGGAAACAAGAGTTTGAAACTGTTCTACGTCTGTACAAAGTAAGCTAGCCATATTAAGTTTTAAAATTTCATAGTGCTTAGGCTTAGGGGGCCACTCTCCTTTTCTTTAGCACTGCCCATTATTTTCTTATAGGTGTAGGCTATACCAGTAAGTTTTTTACATTGACTTTTAATTTTAAATTTAATGCAACGCTAATGACTCATATTATAACTCCTCTCTTTAATTACGGCATCCCGCTAGTATTTCCAAAGTAAACAATTGCTTGGATCACATCTGATATTAATACATTATTATAATCAAATATTCCAGCTTTGCTCATACCAAATTGACATTGCCATATTTAGTTATCTGTTGGGCCTCCACTTCTATAATCATCCCAATATGTAACCATATTATATGTTCCTACAGATACACTTCCTAACGCAACAACTTCGGATTCTTCATTTCTATTGCCGAAAAGGTCATTATTTTCTATATCAGTTTTCGGATTGGGGAGCGTTGATGATACACTATATGCACTCATCATATCATTTGAACCATTATTATAACTTCACCGTGATAGCCCCCTGCGTAACCTCAATAATAACCTTGGCTCCAAACTCAAATCGGAACTCCTTCAGCTAGCAAGCAGATATAATAACGGATGGAGCATATTCCAACCAATCCTCAAAGCATCTGAAAAGCTTCTTTATATATATAGTAGTTATACTGATGTAATTAAAATTACCGTGAAAGAAATCCCCCAAAGCCAGTATTCATGCGGGACTATTGCTATTAAGAGGTACACAAGAACCCATACGCCAATTTTTTAGTATCTAATGTGGTTTATAGGTATAATAATCCCGTCCATGGGCGGCATTTCCGGCATAGTAGAAATAGCTGAAAAAACACTTCGGGGACACGGGAACAAAAAATCCTATATTTTTTGTTCCCGTGTCTGTCTATTCCTGTGTCTATCGAAGCCGCCTACAGAAGCGAGTCCGGGGTAAATCCATCACCCATTCTTTTTATGAATACTCTATCAACTGGACACTTTCAAAAGGGCAAACTGGAAAAACCTATACAAATATCATATTTTGTATCGAGATTATGTAGATAAAACATATATAATGTAAATATATTTCGATTTATATAAAAAAATACAAAAACTTGTTTAAATTACCATAGAAGCTATTGACATTATATATATATATATATAATAATTATGGTAGTAAATAGAATATTCTAATACTGCAGTTTGTGTATCAGCTGATATACTCGGTTAAGTTACAATGAAGTACATAAGAAACAGCGATGTAAAAAAAAACTTATAAGGAGAGTAGATTTATGAAAAGAAAAATATCTATTGTGTTAGTATTGGCAGTTTGTCTATCTTTATGTTTTTCAAGTGTAACATTCGCTGATAAGACATCAGATAATGGATATGCAGGCACTTCACCTGCATATGGGACTCTTTCCTGGAATAACAATAGTGCTTCATCATATATTGGATGCGGAGGTGCTTCTTATGTTTACACACGTGTTCAGTTTTGTTACCAGTTTGGGAGTATTTATATAAACCGTGTAGCAGATAACAGTGCTACTGGTAGCTACGCTATCGGTGCGACAGCAACTGCAATTTATACGCCTGTAACGAGAGTAGCAGCTAGGGGAGAGTACATAGCAAGCAATACTGGCGGTACATGGCATCCAAAGAGTCCTTATAATGACTATTGGGCTACATGGATTGGTGATTTTCCGAATAACTATATATTACAATAGAATAATTAACTATATATTACAATAGAATAATGAGTTCCCAATAAATTATTTTTATTATAATTTATTGGAAACTATACTTAAGTGAGAGGGGCATAAAACTTGAAAAGAAAGCTATTATATATATTGGTAATTTGTGTTGTTTTTATCGGGTTAACGGGATGTAGCGATTATGAAGATTTAGGGAACACCTACAATAGTAAGACAGACTATCAATACTCATATCATAGGCAGGGAGAACATATAACTATGGCTGATAGTGGCAATGGTTATTATTTTCTTGACAGTAAAAAAAATATATATTATACGGATAAGTCCAAAATGAAGCCTGTTTTACTGGATAATAGACCGGATGCTGATTATAACAGTCAACAGGAAAACAATAGTAAGACAGACAATGCTTATACTACTGGTGGATTCTTAACATTTTATAACGAGAAATTGTATACACTGGAAACAGGCGAAATAGCTTTAGTGGAAGGCAATAGCATAAAAGAAACTGCCAGGCTTATTGAGATGTCGAAAGACGGAACTGACAGAAAAACTATATTGACATTGGACTTTCCTCCTACTTCAATAGCGATTCATCGCGGTATTGTATATTACGCGGTACGTGATTACAGTAAAGATGCCGATTTAGAATATTATCTTATGAAGTATGATTTGAAAAAAAAGTTCTTTAATAAGCCTGAAGTGATATATACCGGAAGTCTATCACAAGGCGGAATACAGGATATAATTCCGTATGGTAATAATGTCTATTTTCTTGAAACTGGTAAAAACCTTTTACGGCAAATGAGGTATGATATAAAAAACAAAACTGTAACAAGAATAATTACCGATGATGACAAACTATTTCCAACCATAACCGGGTTTTTTAATAGTAAACTGGTAATCAATATTTATGACGGAGATGATAATTACGAAAAAAAATGGATATCATATTTATCTGACTTGGATGGAAGTAATAAGAAGGAATTACCGATAGATATCAATTTTATTTCAAATATTTACTCTTTTGGAGACTATATTTTTGTAAGACCGGTTTCGTCTCATCTGCATGCTTATGAAAAATATAAACATATTCCTGATGAAATGGTCGTATACGATTCAGACTATCAAATAGTTGACAAAGTTGATACATCATATTATGTGGGTCAGCATTATTTGGTTTCCGGTGATGATGAATACATGTTTGTATTTTACGCAAAAGACGGCAAACATTATATAGATTATCTGGATAAAAAGGAAATTGGAAGCGGGAAGCTAAAATTCAAAAACCTGTTTAAAGACTAGATAAATTAAGGTTTCCAAAACCGGGGGATTAAAATGAAACTGGTAGCATATGAGTATATTAAAATCTTTAGCAAGAAGCTTGTTTTAGTTATAGTGCCTTTATTGATTCTGGCTAATGTTTTTTTATATTACCAGCAACAAGTAAGAGATAATGAATACATAGTTAAAAATAATCCAAGATATTATGAACTCGAAAACATATATAGGAGCATACCGGTAGATAAAGCTTTAAATGAGATTTCAAATCAAATAGACACGCTGAAGGATTTTCATATTATTATTACTGCAAATGCTGCTAATAATCCCGGATTTCAAGCTATCCTTGAGGAGAAAAAAAAGAACAGGCCTGGTTTGATGGAAAAGTTTATGGATTCTTCTTATGTAAATGATGAAGAAGCTTTGTTAAGAGATTTGTTTTTATATGAAGAACTTTATACACAGCTTATACCATTAACAAATTACAAAGATTATATAAATAGTATGCAAAACAGGGCGGATGAAATGTTATCTGTGTCTATTTTCAACGAGAAGGGAGCTTTTTCATACAGAAACATAATTAAAACACCAAAAGACTTTGAACACTTAAAAAACATTACTCTGAAAGTAGGACTTGACAAAGGTATTGTGTCTGCAACACAGTTTTCGGTTACAGATATTTTAGTTGTCATAGTTATCTTTCTCTTATGTATTTATTTATTCCTTCAAGAGAAGGAATCTGGTCTGCTAAAATTAATCAGAACAAACAAAAAAGGAAGAGTAGATGTGGCTGTTGCTAAGCTTATAGCTTTGATTTCGTTAACTATAGTATTGGCAGTTGTTTTTTACGGATCTATTATTATTATAGCAAATTATTTATACGGCTTTGGAGATTTGTCAAGATATATACAATCCATGACTGCTTTCAGACATAGTAACGTATTGTTAACGGTGGGAGAGTACTTAAGTTTGTTTTTAGTGGGGAAAGTTACGGTGTGTGTATTATCAGCTCTGATTTTTTCCGTTTTTTTCGTGCTTATAAATAATGCAGGTAAAATATACTTGTGTATCACTGCTTTACTTGGTTATAGCTATATATCCTATGTATTTGTTCATCCGCTTTCACATTTAAATCTGGCAAAGTATATTAATATTATCTATTTTTTTAATACTTACAGTTTATTAGGGCAGTATAAAAATATTAATTTCTTTGGATATCCTGTTCACAATTTATGGCTTGTAATGGCGTGTATAAGTGTTCTGTTTATTATTTTACCTGTTCTTTCAGTGACTATCTACGTAAAGAATAATTCATCTGTTTTAAAAACGGTGTCTTTCGGAATATGGAGTAAACTTAAGTTAAAGGTAATAAAGCCAGGGAGATCAATACAGTTGATAAATCATGAATTTTTTAAGGTGCTTTTTACGGGCAAAGTGTATATAATTATTTTATTAGCCCTTTTGATAGGATATAACAACACTTACCTTAAAGAGCTTAGGTTTAATCAAGAAGATGCATTTTATAACAGCTATTTAAATGTGCTTTCAGGAGAACTGAATGAAGAAAAGGTAAATTTCATTGTTAATGAAAAAAATAGATTTGCTTATCTTCCTACTGAGTTTGCAAATATTCGAAAAGATTATTCTGAAGGGAAAATTACCCTACATGAATATAATGAAAAGAAGGCAGAAGTAGAAGCGTTTGCGCTAAAAGAAGAGGCTTTCCAAAAAGTGTTAACTCAGTATGAGTATCTTTTAAAAGTAAAGGAATCAAAAGGACTGGAAGTAGGCTTTGTTAATCGTATTTCGTCCGATTATCTCTTTAATAATCATTCAAGAGATATTATTAACGGGATGATATATATAATACTGTTGATACTTAGCATATGTGTCATATTCACTAATGATTACAAGAATGGCATGATTTCTATTTTACGATGTACAAAAAACGGACGTTTTAAACTTTTTGCCTGTAAACAAATAGTTGCATATATAATAGCTTTTATACTAATGGTTATTATATATACACCGCAATATGTAAATCTTATTAAAAATTATAATGTAGAAAATTGGGGAGTCCCTATACAAAGCATAATGATTTTTCAAAATGTTGATATACCTGTTAGTGTATTTGGTTTTATTATTCTATGCAATGTACTTCAATTATTAGGTGCGTTGATTCTAGCTAATTGCATATTATTTTTATCGGTGGTTACCAAAAAGCATTCACTGTCTATTATGGTAGCATCTATGTTTTTTGTATGTCCAATATTAATACAATCAGCAGGTATAAATTTTTTGCGTAGATATTCATTTAATAATATTTACCTTATGTTTACGGAGTTTTCGATAAGCACTTCAATTTGGGAGACGGTATTGTATTATATGGTATTAGTAGTGTTAGGAATATGTTTCTTTGTTTTATGCTGGAATAAATATAACCATAATTTATTAACTTTTGGGGTGAGAAAAAGATGAATCTTTCAATTAATTGTGTCAGTAAGAGTTATAATAAAGGTAAAAAAAAGGCTCTGGATAGTTTTTGTGCGGAATTTACCCCAGGAGTATATGGTGTTTTAGGACCCAATGGGGCAGGAAAGTCAACACTCATGAATATTATTACGGATAATCTTAAGCCTGACGCGGGTGAAGTTACTTATAACGGTAAAAGTATTGCTCAATTGGGTAAGGAATATAGAGATATACTGGGATATATGCCTCAACAACAAGGGATATATGATGATTTCACGGGAGTTAGATTTTTGTGGTATATGGCGGCACTCAAAGATTTAAAAAAAGATGTGGCAAGAGTAAGAATAGAGAACCTTCTAAACACAGTCAATTTGATGCAGGATGCGAACAAGAAGCTGGGAGCCTACTCAGGTGGAATGAAACAGAGAATACTTATTGCACAAGCATTATTAAATGATCCTAAAATTCTAATAATGGATGAACCTACAGCAGGATTAGATCCAAAAGAAAGGATAAGGATACGTAATTTTATATCTACCATAGCCCTTAATAAAATAGTTATAATTGCAACCCACGTTGTTCCAGACATAGAGTTTATAGCAAAGGAAATTATATTGATAAAAGAGGGGAAAATTATCGTGCAGGATGAACCTGTAAATATTCTGGAGAATGTTAAGGATAAGGTTCATGAAATATACGTATCAAAGGATGAAGTAGATAATATACAGAAGAAATACAAAGTGAGCAATATTGCAAGTGAAAAAGATGGTGTATGCATTAGGATTGTTGCAGAAAACAAACCGCAAGGTTTTGAAGTAAAAACGGTTAAGCCTAGCTTGGAAGATGTGTACTTATATATGTTTGGTGATGAAAGTGTTAATTTTTAAAAAAATTCGGCTTTTTTACTGCTATAAATTGCTATTTTGTTTAGTGGTATGGTGGTTATAGGGTACATTGAAACTCAACAGGCTTTACAACCGTAAAATATTGCCAGACTACCTCGAACGATGTATACTGATTATACAAAGAATGTAAAAGTGTTTACAAAAAAGGGGAACGGTCTTGGGGGCGGTCAATCATTAGTCAAGTATTCCAAATATGTAAAAGAAGCCAAAGGTGCTGCGGAAGTTTTAAAAGTATGTGGTAGGTTCATTAAAGAAGAAGTAATTACTGGTACAATCAAAGGCATAAAAAATATACCAAAGTCCTTAAAAGAAATAGCCGTAGATATTAAAAGCTTGCCAAAAACAATGAAAACAATAGTAATAAATATAAAAAACTTACCAAAGAACTGTAATGGTCCCGTTTGTCAATACACTTTCTTAAAATTTCTAAGCTAATTTCTTCTTTCTTGGTTTACATATTTGTATTTTTTATGGTATAACCATGTAAAAAGTGTCGGCATGTTTGAAAATGGGCAAAGCCGGATGCAATCAAATGTTTCCGGCTTTGCCCCGATAAAAACTATAATGCAATAATAAGGATAGGAACACTACTGCTGCTTCATTTTGAAAGTATGAGTTTCGTATTTGGTCTTATCCGAGTAGCTGTATCCTCGGAGGATGACTTCGCTTGGCAGTTTTTCCATTGCTTGCAGTGAGTTTTTTTCTGTAAAGTGAACATTATCAATTGTCTCGATACCGCCGCCTGAACCGGCTCCGTTTGGTATAGGTTGGCCATATCTGTCCAGAAATACAAAAAATATTCCGTCGCTTTCGGCATATTTATTCGCATCTACCACCGTGAACTCGATTTCCGTATAGGTAGACATAGCCGAACCCTTGAGTGTGATCTTATCTACACGGACGCCGCAGTCGCTGTAAACGGCTGACTCGGTACAGATCACTTTTTGCTGAGTCCCGGCGTTTTTGAGGGTAGCTGAGAGTATTGTTGATTTTTTACTGTTCATATCTCTGGTATATTTGCCATTCTCGACGATAAAAGGCAGGGCAACGCATTCAAGCTCCACAACCGGAGTGGAGGAATTGCCCCCATACCTTGCGTCGATCATATAGACAAGAGTCCCGTCTTCTTCAAGCAGGTAGTCAATGCTGCAGTTAGCTCCACTAATACCTACGGATGTATTCATCATGATTTTATGGTTTGCTTGGGCGTATTCGGCAATCGTACCGGTTTTCCTACTGAATACCGGCCCCAAATTTGAGATATGGTCATGCGGTTGGGCATCCGGGCCAAGCAGCAGGTAATCGGACGAGGACGGCTTAACGTCAAGTACGATATAGACGCTCTGTCCGTCGTGTACAGCTTCGCGTATCAGACCATAACTTCATCTGCACCGTTTCTATCGGCCCAATCTTGAAATTTCCGAGAAGTTTCATCACCGGCATAATAGATTTCTTTTAACGTGCAACCCTTCCAGTCTTTACTGAATTCTTTTTTAATAACTTCAATTGCAGAGTTAATTTCATCGGAAGTATATATATTAGACTCTACATCTATTACTTTAACATTCTTGACCTTTCCTCCACAGGCACATAAACAAAAAAACATTACTGAACATACAATAAGACTAATTATTTTTTTCATCTCCATCGCCTCCGTAATCCTTGTTGTTTTTAGTCTTCACCCGGTTATTCAAAAGTCCTGTTTTATAACACCATAACCAAAGTTCCTGCTGTTATCAATATACAGCCAATTAGCGACTTTGCAGTAAATTCCTCGTGTAGGAAAACAAATGCAAGAATGAGCGTAATTACAATACTCATTTTGTCAATAGGAACTACCTTTGATGCTTCTCCAGTCTGCAAAGCTCTATAGTAACACAGCCATGATGCACCGGTTGCAAGTCCGGACAAAATCAGAAATATCCAGCTTTTCTTGCTGATTTCAGTTAGGCCGCTCTGTGCATGAGTTAAAAAAACCATTAGCCATGCCATAATTACAACTACAACTGTCCTTATGGCTGTAGCAAGGTTCGAATTTACACCCTCTATACCTATTTTAGCCAATATAGAGGTCAGAGCAGCAAAAATTGCAGACAGTATTGCAAATAACAACCACATACAATATTACCTCTATTCCTTTTATTATATTTTATATTTTCCCTATGCTTCATTTATCTATTATACTACAATCAATTTCAAATATCAGCCAATTGATTTAAATCATCTTCAATCATCCAAATAATCTAATTTTGGTTTATTGTATTGGTTACAAAGGGTTTTCCATGCCTTATCGCTAAAGCTGCTTTTCAAATCAACTCCACTCTTTTCTGAAAGTATTTCTATAAAAGCCTCAAAGGCTTCCATTTCGCTATACTCCAAGTCAACATTATTAATCGAATGCATAGTTTCCTTTATAGACTGCCAATTCTTTTTATTCTGAGGCAGTTCCAATCGTTTTAAAATTGAATCGAGAAACACCTCGTAATTATAAATTCCTGAATCTAGCGACGGTTTAACGGTTAAAAACTCATCATCAAGTGAATAGCCAGCCATAGTCAAGGCATATATTTCCTTCAGTATAGCAAAAAACTCTTTGTCAAAGTTATAGTTTAATAGATAGGTATTTGCTTTTTTCATAATATCATATTAAATTCTGTTTTTCACTACTAAAATCAAAAATCATCCAAAACAATAATAGATAATAGATATAGATATAGATAGGTATTTGCTTTTTTCATAATATCATATTAAATTCTGTTTTTCACTACTAAAATCAAAAATCATCCAAAACAATATACATTTGCTTCATTTTTAAATAATAATCCCAAAATAATATTATCTTTAAGTATTGAACCTCCTGCACAAAACAAAAAATAGCACTACAAACTTAAGGTTATAAGAATTTATTCTTTAAAACCAGTCCTCATATTTTGGCATTTCATCACAAGTTTCATAATCAGGAAAAACATTATGATATTGTCAATATTACTTGACACATTTTTCTCGTACAATTTGTGGGTTTCG
>DAOOVO010000109.1:0-13509 GCA_035370245.1 Pseudobacteroides sp. | reverse complement strand
CCAAAGAAGAAGGGCTTCGTGGGTCCGGTTCAGTGGCGTCGGGCATGTACACGATATATGATATTCCCTGTTTGCCGCCGCGTCCTGCGGCGGATAGTGAGAAGGTCTTTGAAGTGAGATTTATTAGATGAAACTACTATCATAATTTTTGAAAGGGGAAGTTTTATGTATAAGAAGGTTGATAAGGATGTCAAAGATATTATTGATAAGTATCAATACGACCAAAGCATAAGAAAGCACGCAAACAAATATTATTTCCATGATAATAGTATCTTTAGAAAGATCACATCAAAAGATGATGTTTCAAGATATGAACAATGTGTAAGAGGAACAATAAATCAGTATAAAGACATATACCCACTAGTAACAGATGATATTATTGAACTGGAAAAAGCATTAGGTAAATATGAAGATGCAGTAAAAAAGGTTTTACAGTGTTATTCAGATGATGATTTTGGATTTGATTATACTGCTGGTGAATTGCAAGCTCTAATCAATCAAATTTTTGAATTTGAAAAAGATATTAGTGAAATTCATTTAAGAAAAGCTTGCCAAGATTAGATTCTGCAAAGTTTTAATATAAGGCTTGACCGTCCATGGTCAAGTCTGGCTACGCGGGACAGGGAACATCATATATCAACACATGCCCGTAAAGGTGCGGTTAGAAGGTCAAGAAGAATTGCTTCGAGGGTCATCCCATGTAGAAGAACCGCACCACACCGTCTCACCGGCCGCACAGCGGCACTCACGGGTTTTTCTCTGGGGTCCGGTTCGAACGGCGTCGGGCATGTACACGATATCGGAAATTGGATGCAGGAGTCGTCGCGTCCTGCGACGAATTTTCTAGGGAAAGGCTTTGTAGATATTTGAGAAAAAAGGAGGACAAAATGAGTAAAAAGCAATATAAGCAATTCAAGTTTGAAAAAAAGGAAGATTATATTTTTGTTCTTTTTAAATTGATAATAGGAGTTGTTTCATCTCTGGAAAAATACAAACAATATAGCTTAAAATTAGAGAAAGAAGTTAAACCATATTTAGAAAAATCAAATGATTCTGATTTTATATCAGCAGAAACATATGAGACATATAGTCATATATTACATGATATTTCTTCAGATATTATAAAACAAATTGCAGATATGCAAGATTCGTCAATGTCATATAAATTTTTTAGAAAAATAGCTGAAAAAAAGGGTTCTCTAGTTCAACTACCTAATTTAGATGATAAAATTGTTAAAGAAATGAATGAATTATTAGATGTTAGAAATTGGTCTTTTCATAACCCACAATCACTCTTAGTAGCAGAAAAAGAAATGTTTGATAAGTCTATACATGAGGAACTAAGAAAATATCTTGACTGGAATCATACATTTAATCCAATTAAGGTTATTATTTCTACAAAATATAATATATGTTATTTAGTCTCTCTATATCTTCATACAACAAGAAGAATTGATATATTTTCTGAAATCTTAGATAGTATGATTCGAGACTATTCATCACTTTTAGGCAAAAAAGCTTCTTATGAAATTCATTATGATAATAGAATTAGACCTTTTATGGATAGTTCAACTAAGCAAATTCAGCTTTCAATGGCAATTCAAAAAGGTAAGTATATTGGAACTAAAGAAGAATTTAATAAAATAACTTTTAATGATAGTAAATAATATTGTTTATTCAATGGAGTTCTAATTATAAATGTGAGTCGGATTAAAGATTATATGAGGCCGCCGCGTCCTGCGGCTCTTGCTTCGAGGGGCATCCAAAATCCGATATCAAAGCGTATTTGCAAGGGTGCGGGAAAGAAAATTCAGGAAGTAGGGCTTTGAGGTCATTCCAAGAAGTATGCCGCACCACAGCTCTTCACCGGGCTTACGCCGCAAAGGAAGTATTCCTTACGGGTCCGGTTCAGAGCCGTCACATACGCACAACGATATATGTAATCGACACTATCGGAGCCGCTCTTTGGAGATTTTAGGTTTTCTGTTGTAGGTCTTTGGTGTACAAATAGTAAAAAACCGCCACAATAACGACGGTTTCTTACATTTAATAATCTTTTAAAATTAATACTCTTAAATAATTAATAATCTTTAAAATTAATATTCTTATAAAAAATTAATACTCTTAATATCATAATACCCTAAAAAGTAAAAAACGTCAATTAGATTTTGAATATTCTTTGTATAAATTTTGAATAAACTCATCAAAATTATAATCTTCAATAATATCAGTTTCTTTTAAAATATTACTATCGATATATGATTGCTTTAAGTCATCTGTAACAATAGCTATATCAGTCTTATTAGTATTTGTTTTTTTATCGAGATATATGTACTTATATATGTGCAACTTTTTTGTAAAATAGAGAATTCTCAAAATATTAGCAAACTCATATTTCATAATGTCAAAATGTCCAAAAGAATTTTCTACGTAATATTTTAGACCTTGATGTATAATAAATGTTCCATTTGAGCTGTTATACTTTTCAAATTTTTCCCTTTGATAATCTTTTAAGTTAGTATATATTGAATCATAAGACTTTTCAATTTCTAATGTTTCAACATTGACCATTTCTATTTCAGTAATTGGAATATGTTTGTCAGGAAAATTAGTTAAAGATTTGTCATAAGATTCTCCAGCGGTTATTAAATAGACAAAATCTTTGTATTTTTTTATTTGACCTATTATTGGTGTCATATCCTTATCATTTGATACTATAATAAATCCATCAACTTGTTTATTAGTATGTAAATATTCTAATAAATCAGCAGTTATTTTTAAGTCGGCAAAATTTTTACCTTTGTTCGATGTGTGTATGGTTTCCACACCATATTCTTGTAACTTTGTTTGGTGATGAGATTCATATAAGTCCCTTATATCATAATTACAATAAGAAAAAGTATTTACAATTCTCAAACTATTGTCATTACACCACTTCTTTAACTTTTCAAAAAAGCCAATAGATAGAAGGTTTTTATATTCAGATAGTAAGGTTTTATGAATGTTTTCATAATCAATGTAAATGGCTACATTTTTCATCATTTGTATTCCTCCCTAATTCCTATGAAGATTATATCACATGTTGTCTAAATTTGTAACGATTTATGGAAGTTTTTATATATTTATAGTACAATATACATCATAGAAATTTTAGTGAGTATGGCTTTGGAGAGTGTCGACTACATATATCAACAGATTCACACAAGGGCTCGTAAGAAAGAGCATGAAGAAGTCCTCTGAAGCATGAACATGAAGAAAGACTCGCCACATTCCTTCACCGGGCCAAAGGCCGCCAAAGAAGAAAAGCTTCGCAGGTCCGGTTCAGGAACGTCGTGAATCAAAAACGTTCTCTGAAATGCGGCGGAAGGCGTGCCCATCCATGGGCACGATTTGTTAGGGAAGGGCTTTGTAGCATCTTGGTTTAAAGAGTAATTGATTAAATGTATGATTAATTGTTTGTGACGAAGGAGAAAATATGTTTGGCACAGTGATTATAGATGCATATAAAAAAGAAGAACGAGAAGAGTTGGCATTAGCGATTGATGATATTTGTTCGCCAAATGATAATTATGGTTGGGCGTCGGCAGGAATATATTGTTTTTGGGATTATTATAGTGAAGAAGTTCTATACATAGGTTTAGCTAGTGATTTGAGTGATAGGTTTAAGCAACATAATGGAATTAACCCTGTCACTGAATCTTCATGCAAATTCGAAAAGATTGAAGCATATTTTGAAAATAACTACAGATTAGGATATACAATTTTTGTTCAATCTCCTCTATCACAGCCTTTAACTCACAGAAATAAAGCTACATATCAGAAATTTGCAACACAATTGAATGCTCCTGTTGAAGATATGCTTAGTGAACAAGGGCGTAATGATATAAAACGTACTGAGGGTATTCTTATTGAAGCATATAGGAGAAAACATGGTCGTTTTCCACCTTGGAACGATGTTGGTGGTTCGATATTAGGGCAACAGTCTGTGATGCCCAATAATTATAACATTGTTAAAAGTTTTTGTACCCCCGATGAATTTTATAAAAATCCTATTATATCACGTTCAACAATTAGAGAGTTATCAAATAACCCTACATATGCAAGTTTTGAAAACTATCTTCATGCAGTAAGAATGTATATTTTGATTTTTGGAATGGATTATAAAGATGCATTGGATTTTGCTAATAAACATGATGATTTTGGATGGTATCAAAGAATTTTAGAGGCTGGCTATAATTTAAAAAGGTTAATTGTTTAGAAAGCATCTTAGATAAATGAGATTTTAAGTGCTAGCAAGGAGAGTTGAGCACCGACGTCCTGTCGGTTCTGGCTTCGCGGGCCCGCCGCACATCAGAGAACAACACATTTGCATAAAGGGCAAAGCATGCAGCAGATCTTTGGAGCAGGGCATGGGGTCATCCTGCCCAAATCCATTCGTTGGGGACGTAGTCCCGCCAAGGAGAAGGACTCTGTGGGTCCAACTCATGGACTTTGCAAATGTAAACGTTATGAGAAATTTCCGCAATAGGGAGGGATTCGATGGAAGAAGAAAAGTTTGACTTCCAATACTCCATTAATATTGATACAGATCAGTGGTTGGAAATATTAAGGGATACAGATCTGTTAAGTAAGTTTGAGTTTTCCTTTTTGGAAGCAGTTTATTTAAGTGATGGACACCGGAATAGAGCAAAGCATGTTGCTCATTTAATGGGATTGCCTGATTATCGGATCTTAAACAGGAGTTTGGGTAGTATTGCAAAAAAGATAAAGAAGAAATTTGATTATCAAATCGTATGTGATAAAAATGATTCGACAAAACTCGCTTGGTGTGTCCCATTTTATGCGAACCGTTCAGGGAACGGTTTTACGTGGGTCATGCGCCCGGAATTAGTTCAAGCATTTAATGAAATATATTTTGATAATAGGCATCTTAAGCAAATTGAGTATAGTAGAGATGATTTATTAGAAGGGCAAGCATTGAATGTAATGGTAACACGTTACGAGAGAAATCCGACTGCAAGAAGAATGTGTTTGGAATTTTACGGGTACACATGTGTAGTTTGCGGATTTAATTTTGAAAGCAAGTATGGTGAAGTTGGGAGAGGGAAAATTCATGTTCATCATTTGATTCAAATATCTGAAAGAAAAAAGGTATACAGTGCTAACCCAGTGAAAGATCTGAGACCGGTTTGTCCTAATTGTCATCTAATCATACATTCTAAGACACCACCATATTCAATAGAGGAAGTAAAAGAAATGATTGAGAGTAAGCTCGAGGAGGGCGGAAACATCTCATAACACAGCATTCACGCTTCGGTCCGGCATTCGCCGTCCCTCGGTCGCCCGAGGCATTTCGGAGAAGCAGGCCCAGGCGACAACCCTGCGAACCTAACCGCATCGCGGCCGCCCCTTTGGGGCTTAAGGTTCTCGGGTTCGTGAATGCGGAAACGATATATGCCATGCGACGAAAAGCGCCCATCCTTGGGCGCAGACCCTCTAGGGTCGATCAAAGGAGGTAAGACGTTGAACGAGGAAATTAACAAGATAAGAGAACTACTTGATAAAATTGAAAAAAAGAATGATGTTTCGGAAGATAGTCTACACGGAACATTTGATTATTTTGAATTACCACAAATCATAGCGTCAGTTATTGATTTTTTGCAGCCATTGTTATCTCCTTATGAATCTGTAATATATTGGTTTTTGTTTAGACATAGTATAATTGAAACTGCCGATAGATATGTTAGAGTAAGCAATTCGCAAATTGCACAAGGAATAGGTTCAAAATTTAAGTCTGGAGATAAGGTTAAAGTTGCATCTGATAAAGCTATAAGTGATAACTTACGATGTTTAATGGAAAAAAAGGTAATTGTCATTGTTGGTGATACGAATAGAGATGGTACTCTATATAAAATAAATTTGCCTGAAGAAATAGAACTTTGTATTGAGCGAATGAAGAAATCTAGAGTTGAAAACACATGTCACGTTGAGCAAAAAAAGGACCTTGATTATTATAATATTGCAGAAAATAGATTGCTAATATTTGAAAGAGACGGATATGTGTGCTATAAGTGTAGAAAACAATTAACCAGATTTAGTGCTACGCTAGACCATATACAGCCAGTTAGCCAAGGTGGAGATAACTCATATTCCAATCTTATTACTTGCTGTTTGCATTGTAATTCGTCGAGAGGTGCAAAACCTATTATGGAACAATTTACAAGTGACTCTAAAGTTTTTTAAGGGATGACATCCGTGTCATCTCTGAATTACGGGTCGTCGCACGGCACATATCAATGCATACATGGGAAGTAATTCTCACGGGTCGCTCAGCCAACCTTTTCGGGGACATAAGAGCTATGTAACCCCTCAAAGGCTGCATGTATGCCAGACGATATATGAAAGAACATGTAATTGAGTATGCCTTTGGAGATTATTTAAAAGGAGTGATATTGTTGAGGAATCAAAAAGAAATAAATGAAATAACAGAATTAATAACATATTGGATAACTCAAATTAGAATTCAAAATGCTATAGGTTTTTTTGATATTAACAAAATTTCAGAAAACCTCACAATGAAACTTCTTAACGAGATTTATGGATATAATCTAAAAAATCTTAACTATGAAAACTTTAATCAATGTGGAATTGATTTAGGGGATGATATTAATTCAAAAGTTGCATTTCAAGTTACCTCAAGAATAGATGCACAAAAAATAAAGGAGACACTCCAAAAATTTGTTGATAATGACTACGATAAGATATTTACAAATGGTATTCGTTTTCTTATCTTAAACGTAGAAAGTGTAAAGCTTGGTAGAATTCAGTTTAATAAAATTTATTCTCAATTTGACAAGAGTAAACACATAATCACTATTACAGATTTAGTTAAAACAGTTGAAAGAATATATTCAGAAGATTTTAGTAAGTTTGAAAGAGTACTAAATATTTTGTCGTATGAATTTAAAAGCCCAAAAAGCAAAGATGTTGATGATTTGCAAATTTTAATTCAATTAGAAAAATGTTTTGATAGACCAGCTTTCACAACACCTTTTTATATGGAAAGTAATTTGCCAGATTTTCGGAAAGCTATAACAGATACTATTGAAGTAATAAATACAGGTGTATATAGACTAAGGGACGGAACTATTATCGAAAAACTTGCTCCAAGGTTTTTATTAAAAAATGTGGAGTCTAAAATGGTGTTGAATGAAATAGTAAATAAGCTAATTGATTTGAGATATTTATATGACAAATTTCTTAATGAAGGAGAAATAAAACCTTGTGGTTGTAACGAGCCTGACTGTGGAGTCCATTTTTTTTCTGCAAAAGTGTGTGGAATTATGGATGAAAAAAGAAGAGAAATATTACGACTTTATAAATCTGTTTTACCTAGTTTTAAAGTTGCTCTGAGAGAAAGTAATATTTGAGTATTTTTTATAGTGGCGTTGGGGCACATGTTCCTTCATATATCAATGCATGCACGTAAAAGTGCGGATAGAAGGGCATGAAGAAATGCTTTGAGGGTCATTCCATGCAGAGGGTCCGCACTACACCACTTCACCGACGCAAGCGTGCCGAAGAAGAAGGGCTTTGCGGGTCCGGTTCAGTGGCGTCGGGCATGTACACGTTCTACGAAAGACTGTGAAGTTGAGTCGTTCGCCATCGTGGCTCACTAAGAAGTGCTTCGAAGATTTTTTGAAAGGAAAAGTATCTATGACAGCACAAATATCAGACCAGATTTTTTACTGTAATGAAAATTACTCAATAGTAGCAATAGAAAATGAGTGGTCTTTTACTCCACAAAGTTATGGCTTAAAGCCTGTTGCTACGAGTACAGCCTGTTATCGCGGATATTATACGAAGTATTCAGTTATAGATGATTATCTTTTACTTAACCAACTAAATATAGGACTTAATGAAACAAAATTACCGCCTTTTAATGGTGTTGTAGCACGAAAAAGTAAGTATTTTAAACTTAATAGCTTCTACGAATACTCAGATGTTAATTTACCAATAAATTATTCAGGTGGTTTAATTGTTGGATTTGATTTTTTACGTGAGTTTTATGTTCACATGGGATTCCATAGAGCACACTGTTATAAGCAAGTGTATGAATTAATATTTGATAAAGGTAAACTTATAGAGAGTATTAATCATAACAAGAGCATGGAGGAAGTTCGAAATAAGATAACGACAATTAAGGAAACCAATCATGATTCAATAATGACTAGTGATGAAATTAATGATTTTGTTAGTGATTCTTTTTCTTTAAAATATGATAAAAAGTGGAAGGTGTAGTTTGATTTAACTATAAGTGCCGCATCCGTGCGGCTCTGGCTTCGTGGGTCACAGTCAATCGTAGAATAAGTCCATTTGCGTAAAGGGCAAAGCATGGAGAAGACCTTCGGAGTATGAGCACGCGGGTCATCCTGCCCGCATCGCTTCATCGGGTGCAAGCACCGCCAAGGGCTATTTCTTACGGGTCCGATTCAGCGACAGCCGCAAATGGCAAGACGTTATCGGAAAGATGAGGCATGCCGTCCCATCCATGGGACGGTTTAGAAAGAAGGGCTTTGGAGATGTTTATGTTTTCGGAAAGTAGTATTGCTAAATAAGATTATTAATAGATGGCTAGGTGAAAGAATGGTCGATTTAAGAATTTTGGAAGGGTTATCTTTTTTAGGAGCTGAACGATTTCTTTTGGAATCAGGATATATAAAGGGTGAATGCTTTAAACAGGATAGTCAAGAATGTGATGCTATTTTGATTTATCCTTATTTGCTCTTTGATGAAAATGAAGTTGTTATGGATAAAGTTTGTCATGCAGAATACTGTATGATTGATGAGGACGGAGAATTAGAGGATTTTAAATCAAAATGGATAAGATTATAATCATTAGAGTTTAGAAATGTTATAGATTATTTGATTAGAGATATCCACTTGTATTATTGCTGTAGAAGCGGATAAAGGGGTTCTTAAAGGATACCCCATCCGTGGGGTATTCTGGTCTCTGGGGGCCTCATCCATCCGATAACAATGCATGGCCGTGAAGGTGCGGTAAAGAAGGTCATGGAGTAAATTCTCTGGAGAAGGAGCATGAAGCGTGCCGCACCACATTCCAGCGTCAGGTGACAAGCACCGCCTTCGAAGAAAAGCTCTGTGGGTCCGACTCTGGAACGTCTTCCATGCGAGACGTTATCTGAAATCGCGTGCAAAGGCCGCCCCATCCGGGGGCGGAATAGTATAAGAAGGACTTTGGAGAAACGACGTGTTATTACTTTAATATCCCTAATTTATTTTTGTGAAAGTAACATTTTCCGAAGGGGGAAAATATTTTGAAAAAGGTAATAAGAATTTTGCCATTTATTTTGATAATATTAATTATACCATTGTATAGTTACCTTGATGCAAAATACTTTGTAAATATATTTGGTTGCGGATGTTTAGGGATAGATGGTAAACCAAACACCTTAGGAAATTATTTTAATGCAAATGATTTAAGAAAATTAGTCTTTACGATACTTGCAATTATTATAATTGGTATTGGTGTATTGATATCGATTAGATTTAAAAGAATTTCTTCTAAAATAATATATATTATATTTGTAGCCTTATTTAATATTTTAATTGTACATCAAATTCTAAGTACGGGTGGATGGAAGTAATTTATTACCATTTCTGTGTAGGGTCCGACGTCCTGTCGGACTCTGAACATGGAAGGTGTGCGACATCACATAACACAGCCTTCACGCTGTCGGGTTCCGGTTTTTACGCTGGAAAGTTCAAAGGTAGAAGGGCTAAAACCTCCACCAAATCCGCTCGCCAAGTCGATGTGTCACTAGGGCTCGCGGACTTCGTGAATGCAAACCGTTCTCTGAAATGCCACGCAATAGACCGCCACATCGTGTGGCAAATTTTGAGAGGAAAGTCTCTGAAGTAATTACAACGATTTATAATTAAAGAATAAAGAACAAAATTTTTTTTGATATTTATTTTGAAGGAAATATGGTAAAATATATACTATATACTAGGAGTGCGAAATAAATGGAAGATAAATCATTTGAATTGCTTACAAAGATGTATTCTGAAATGACAGAACAATTTAAGGAAATAAATAAAAAGTTGGATGAAAAGGCAGATAAAAACGATATTATAAGATTAGAAAATGAACTTAATCCAAAAGTTAAAGCTTTATTTAATGGATATAAGCAGCATACTGATATTTTAGAACGTATTGAAACTGAAGTAACCAAGCAGGAAGAAATCATTATGAGGCGTGTTAAATAGAATATTATCAAATTTTGTGATGCATTTTACAAAATTATCATTATAGATATTTAACATATTTTAAAGGGCCCGCATCCGTGCGGGCTCTGGTCGTTGAGGGCGTGGCAAATCAGAGAACAATGCATGGCAGCATGGCAGTGAAGGTGCGGGCTAGAAAATCATGAAGTAAATTCTCTGGAGAAGGAGCATGAAGAATGCCGCACCACATTCCATCGCCGGGCAGACAAGCTGCCGCTTACGGGTCTTTCTAACGGGTCCGACTCTGGAACGTCAGCCATCCGAGACGATATACAGAATGTGGCGAAAAAAGCACGCCTTCCATGGCGTTCCTTGGCTAATATAAGTTAGAATTTTAAAGATAAATTGGAGTCTTTTTATGGTAGAAGAATTTGATGAGAAAATAGTAAAGCAGATTTTAAAGGAATTTCAAAAAGTATTATTTGATTTAAAAGATAACTCTGATGAAGGAAGCAGTAAGTATGGATATCCTCCACAAAGTGCTATTGTTAAATATCATGATAAGTATGATTCAAATGCAATGAGAATTGGTAAGGTCATTGCTGCATGGTATATAAGTTGTGATAAAATCAGTAGGCTGGATAATTTGGAAAAAGAACCAGAACTGAATCCTATAAGTGGTATGTATTACTTTGAAGGAAGATTTTTGTTTTCAATTAGTCAGGATAAATCAAATGCAATAATAGAATGGCAAGTTGGTCCAAGGTTTGGAAGAGGTTATAGATATAAAATTGTAAACTCAGATGGTGAAGACTATCAATTGCTTGATAAAGAGATTTTATGGGTTTCTTAGAGTAGTGTAAAGTTGTATAAATTAAGTTTAGCATTACTGATGGGGTTTATTAAGGAGCAGCATCCGTGCTGCTCTGGCTCCGCGGGTCGCCACACTCCGCATATCAACACATGCACGTAAAGGTACAGATAGAGATTCATGTAGAATTGCTTCGTGGTCATTCCACGAAGCAAAACCATACCACACCGCTTCACCGGCCGCACAGCGGCACTTATGGGTTATCCTCTGGGGTCCAGTTCAGACGGCGTCGGGCATGTACACGATATGAAATGCGGCGGAAAGGTGTGCCCATCCATGGGCGCAGGTTTTAGGGATAGTCTTTGAAGTTTTATTTATTATAAACAAGTAATGATAAATGTGAGAGGTTGAATAAATGAAAGAGTATAAACTTTATTTTAAGGAACTGCTTATAGGACTTATTAAATTGATAGACGGTGATTTTCCAAATGTTTATGGCGAATTTGTTAAAAGTCAAAATGTTTTGCCGGAAAATATTTTAAATTATATAAACTATTCTATTAAGGCTGATGAGATTTGGGAAAAAAGTGAAGAAGAATGGGAAGCCTTCATGTTAGTGAACGAAATTAATTTTATTGATTTGATTGAAAGTGAAGATTGGTATTTAGTGGATGAAAATGGCTTGAGAGAAAAAATAGTAATTCCTAATTTCTGTAAAGATGGTGTTGTATTGAAATGGGATTTTAGAAAGTAAAAAGCAAAATACTTTGAGGTGCCGCATCCGCACGGCTCTGGCTTCGCGGGCCCGCCGCACATCAGAGAACAATGGATGGCTGTAAAGGTGCGTTATAGAAAAATCATGTAGAAAATTCTCTGGAAAGCGAGCATGAAGTATGCCGCACCACATTCCATCGTCGGGCAGACAAGCTGCCGCTTACGGGTCTTTCTAATGGGTTCGACTCTGGAACGTCAGCCATCCGAGACGTTAGATGCAATATCGGCATGTTATAGAAAGGCTTTGATGGTCATTTTTTATAGTGGTGACCAATTACAAAATATAGGGTATAATAGTATTATTGAAAATGAATTATTTATTTGGAGTTGATAGAGAATGAGTTTAGCAGAAAAACTTATTAAGGATTTTGAACAATTATCAGAAGATAAAAAGAAGGAAGTAATTGATTTTGTAGAGTTTCTTAAAATAAAGGAAATAAAGGAAAAAATAGGATTAATGGATTTTGTTATCGATGAGAATGAGGAAGCGTTAAAGGAGCTCGCAAAATAATGAAATTTATTGGCTTTGAGGAATTAGAGTTTTTTCATAATAGAATTATTGAAAGAACTGGTGGAAGTAAAGGGATAAGAGATAAGGATTTACTTGAAAGTGCTATAAATAAACCTTTTCAAACTTTTGATGGTGAAGATTTATATAAAGATATAATTGATAAAATATCCGCTATCACTTTTAGTCTTATTAATAATCACGGTTTCATTGATGGGAGTAAAAGAATTGGTGTGTCAGTAATGTTATTATTACTCAAATTAAATGATATTGAAATAAAGTATACGCAAAAAGACTTAATCGAATTTGGGTTAGGTGTTGCCACAGGTAAGTACAATGAAGAATTTATAAAAGAATGGATTGAGAATAAAAAGGTGAAAAAGGCATAGGCCTTTTTTCTATATAAATGCCGATACAACATCTAACAATCCTTCTCCGTGAAAGCTGCGAGGGTAAGAGCAAGAAGTAATTCTCTGTAGTAGCTTCATGTGGCAGGGCTCCGCTACATCCTCTCACGGGTGCAGTTGCACGCTAACGTGGGTCATCCACAAGGGACCGTTCGAGGACGTCGGAGACGGGAAAACGTTACACGAAAGACCGAGCGAAATTCGTGCCATCCGGGCACAATTGCTTAAGTGCAACATCAATAATTGTCCAGGATTGCAAAATTGATTAGTTTTTTTAATGTTGTTCTAATTTTGTACCACATACCGGTAAAAAATTGGGCCACCTTAATCGAATTTCATGTATGATTATGTTGACAGCATCATCGTATAGGAGGAAAGTACATGATATAAAACTTTTAAATAATTATTATATATATGAAAATTTTTTGAATTAATTATTGGGAGATTGTTATGAAAAAGAAGGTTCTATTTTTCTTAGCTTCGTTTTTATGTATTAGTTTGATACTCTGGCTCAACAAATATCAGGTATTTAAATTCTATGCTAATTTATACCCAGTTGAACAAAATGTAAGAGAAGTGAATATTATTATTGATAAGTATTGCTCATTTTTTGTTATTTGATATTGATTAATAATGATTTGTAAAGTATTGTAATATATAATTATCTCGTATTTTGGGGGTACCATGAACCTACCAGATGAACTTTTAGATATTCTCATAAAATCACCTATATGTCTTTAATCTTTCGGTTTCTATTATAT
>DAOOVO010000108.1:0-14106 GCA_035370245.1 Pseudobacteroides sp. | reverse complement strand
TTTTTAGACTATTTGTTCGAGGCCTTCGTGTCAAGTATTATTATACAACATCATGAGATTAATTTGTAATATTGTTGACGTATAGTTAATATTTATTCTACACTAAAAAGCAAAATTCCTTCTTTATTTTTTTAAAATTTCCAGATAAATGACCTAAAGTAAATTGTAGAGTATGAATATACGTGCGTGTTTGAATACAATAGTATTTATTTTGGAAGATTTATGGGTATAAGTTATAGTAATAATATCGGTTTAATAGTCAAATTTAAAAGCTTTTTTCGATGGGAGAAAATATTATGTTTATGTTTTATAAAAACAATTTATATTATATTTTGGATGAAAAAAACATTATGTTATAGTTACAAGACAGAAATCAAAAGCAGATGCAGATTTTTTATCAACAAAGGAGTCATTTATAAAGAAATTCCGAAAGATGATAAATATGTTGAGGATATTTATAAGATTTCAAGGCGAACTATACGTGCACCGTTAAAAACGGTAAAGTATTGATGAGTCCAAAAAGTATCTAAGGAAGAGTTTCAAAACTTGGTCAATTTATCTGAGGATAGACATTATATTTAATTGAAATCCAGCCGGCTCCAAGTGGCCATTCATTAATCCATTGATACCCGTTCCATCTACCGAAATCCACAAGCTGGTCGACATATCCCGTTGCCAATTCATATCTTGAGGTGCCTTCTGTTCTTTGGCTCAGTACTACGGCATATGTTTTACCTGATTTTAATTCACAATTCATGTCAGCGGTTACGATAGTCCAATCGTTACCTATCTGTGTGGACGGTATAATAGTGACTGCAATAGGATTAGTCGTTACATTGTTATAGACCTCGTAAACTTGTACAATTAAATCACTTTGATTGCTGCCGCCTGTTTTTCTAAGCTTCAAATCAATACTTTTTAAACTGCATGAAGAATGTGGCAGTGTGAAAGTCTGGTATCTTTTTATATCATTATAGTAATTACCGAAGCTGTAACCGTATTGAGAATAATGATTAATATCTTTTGAATATTCTTTGCCTTTTACCAGTCTGTTGTATTTCAATGGAGCATTAAATCTACACCGGTTATTTTTTGTATATATGAATCTACAATAAAAGTTTGAAATCTTTTTATTTCGTCAAAAGTATTTCCAAATCCGTTGGCAGATTCGCCATCATTGGTCTGATCGATAATAGTATCAAAATCTGTGCTGAGATTTACTTTCAGATAGCCGTCACCGAGGGAGGATTCATTAACCCATGTATATCCGGTCCATTTTCCAAACGATGTATCGCTGCTGACATGACCTACAGCCCATTCATATCTTGATGCTTGAGGGGTTGTTTGGCTTAGGACAATAGCATATTCCCCTTTAAAATCTAGTGCAGTATATTGAAGAGGCACCGATACTAAAGTCCAGGATGAATAAATTTTAGAAGCGGGAATTATAGCCGATGCAAGAGCAGAACCTGTAGGGACTTTGTTGCTTGCTTTATAAAGCTCCACTTTTATATCACTTTGCGTACTGCCTACGACTTTTCGAAGTTTTAAATCAATACTCCATATGGTATTATGTTTTCCCGATACAAAGAAGGTTTGATATCTTTTTATCTCATCATAACTGTTTCCAAAGCCGTTTCCCTGTAAATTATTGTGAGAAAGATCGGTAATATTCAAATCATTATGACACCAGACCTTCATCCATCCGTCTCCTAGACCTGATTCATCGATATATATCCAATCAGTTCCTCGCTTTCCAAATTTATAACGACTGTCCACATGTGCTGTTGCCCATTCGTATCTTGCTTCTCTTGGATAGTCTTGTGTCAGTAGTATGGCATATTCTTTACTCGGTATCAGTGAGTCGTACCAGAGTGGTGCTTTTACAATAGTCCAGTCATACCTTATTATATCTGCAGGAATTTTAGTACTTGCAAGAAAATTACCGGGCTTTCCGTTAACAAATGTATGAAATTAATCATGAAATGTATAAAAATCAAATTGACATGTTATGGATTTATTTTTAAAATTACGACAAAGTTATTTATCAAAATAATAAATGAAAAAAAATGCATGTTATGTTATTATTATTAATGTAAAGGCGTTGACACTTTTGTGTAATTATGGAGGGTTAAATTATGGCATTTAAGGTTACAATAGATGGTAATATTGTCCTTGAAAAATGTATTGAGTCAGTATCTTGTAATGTTGATACTCCATCGGATGTTCTTTATAATGCTAGAACAAGGTGTAAAAATAGAATGACAATTATGGGTGTAGTAGGTACTGATGAGCAAACTATAGGGCTTTATCAATGGGCACTTATTCCTTCAAATAACAATAAGTCGTACAAAAAAGTTGAAGTAGAAGAAATTAATGAAGATGGTATGCTTGTGAGAAAAATTTGCTTTAAAGAAGCATTTGTTGTCGGTTATTCTGAGACATTCTCAAGTCATGACGGTGTTGGATACTTTTCAATTGATTTAAATGAGTTTATTGGATCGGATATTGAATGTTCAAGTATGACTGATGTGTCATCGGCGGGTAATAGTTCAAGCGATGCTTCAGCAAATACTGAATCTGATAGCGATAATGCTTCGGAAGAAAAAGCTTCACAAGAACAAAAAACTGCATCTGTAAGCAATCAAAAAAGCAATTCAGCACATCCACCTGTATTTAAGGGTAATGAGGCAGCGAAAGGACCTACTGGTGGAGCAAAATTAACCAATCTCGGAGTATCATCAAGCGGTAAAAAACTTGAAGGCAAAAATCTTGCTATAAATGAAAAGTTTCGTGGGGATCAGTTTAAAGTTGAAGACAGCTTTGATGCATCAATTGACAAAGCAAAGCATGATGCATTGACTTCAGCTAATTACAGGACGACATGTGCATTAAATGAAAATTTGGATGGGCATTTGTCAAATAATGATAATATAAAACTAAGTGATAAAGATAAAAGCTGCTTAAATGAATTAGCCGAATATCGTAAAAATCTTAGCCCTGTAAAAGAAGATACAATCATGCAAAAAGTTATTGACGAAAATCAATTGCAACAATATCTAGATAAGGACAATCCCAGAAGGGTAATATCGGGGTGTGCATCAAAAGCGTCCGATGTTGCACCTTTTACAAACAATGCAGATGAGGCATATAAGAATTTGCGGTTAGATTATAATGGGAATAAATTCTTGGAAAAGGCACAAAATGGAGATAGCATGTATGTTATGAGGTGTACAAGCAATTATTGTCCGAGTAATAGCGATTATCCCGTAATAAATGCATACACACAGCCTCCATGTACCGGAACGGGATTTCTTGGAAGCGAAAGTCATTTGCTTCCTGAATATACATATGGTCGTGGTCAGGAAATAACTGATGGAGCGATATTTAAGGTTGATAAGGATGGAAATGAATCATTGCATGCAGTGTGGAACAAAATTGATAAAAGATATGAAATAGTCGAATGATGGGAGAGAATAATTATGTATATGATTTATAAAAACAATTTATATCATATTTTAGATGAAAAATCGCATTATGTTATTATTACAAGACAGAAATCAAAAACAGATGCGGACTTTTTATCCACAAAGGAATCGTTTTATAAAGAAATTCCTAAAGACGATAAATATATTCAGGATGTCTATAATGTGCAATTTTTCTTAAAATGGGACAGCCAGTTAGATGATGTTGACAGCATGTGGGAGATATTAGCAGAACATGAATATATTAAAGACAATAAGGTATTATTAAAGTTTGTCAATGGAATATTGCCGGGATGGGAAGTTGAAGAGCAGGCGGTATGTTCAAAATATGTGGATATTGATGAATGTGAAGATTTCAAGGCAATTTATACTTGCACCGTTAAAAACGGTAAAGTATTGACAAAACCTATGGTGTTGGAACAAAAATTATCGAAGGATGAGTTTCAAGACTTAGTGCTTGAGCATCAAATAAAAAATATATAGGCATTAACTATGAGCAAAAAATAGGTTTTATTAGGGTGAAAATTGCAACTACAGCATTATACAATGCTGTAGTTGCAATTTTTGCATTTGTAATCGATATTTGCATTGCTTTTTCCGCATTTAGGACATTTCCAATTATCATTTGGATTGGATGATTCGCTTAAAAGACCTGGACCGTTTAATGAATACAAATTTTAATCAAGAATCAAAAATATTGAAAAACTAATTTTTTTGTGGTATAATCCCATCTAAGGTATACCTTAGTTTAGAAGAGATTAGCTGAGATTAGTTGAGATTAGTTGAGATGAGCCGATTATATATGGATTTTGGGTATATTTCTAAAATCATTTCTTTAAATATCGGTTGTCATTGATTTCTAATACAACGTGATTTCACAAAATGAAAGGGAAAGGATGACAACTATGAATAATAGTGATATTTATTTCAATGGAAAGCAAAGGGTTTCTGTTGAAGATCTTTACGAGCTTTTCAAATCTCCTTTTTGTATGATAAATAAAGAAGATACTCTATTTGTATACAAGGGATATATTGAAAAGCATGATTTAATTTCCCATCTTCCTCCATTAGAGAAAACAGGTGCAAATTATATTTCAATGCTGCCGTTTTGCCAGATTAAAGAAAAGGGCTTTGAAGCTCATGATGAAGGCGAGAAAATAATTACTCTCAGGATCGAAGAAACAATACCTGTTGACCTCCAATATTTCTTAGAGGTTGTTCCGGAAATAATTCTTGATTTGGATGGTAATCTTGATTCGAATATGACGGATGAAGAGTTTGAGAACACCATTCGAGCAGTAATCAAAAATGAAATAAACAATGGTGAAGGATCAAACTTTTTGATGTCAAGAAAGTTTTTCGGAAAGATAAAAGACTTTAATTTTAAGTATTCTTTTTCTATCTTGAGAAGACTTATTGAAAATGAAACCGGGAGCTATTGGAACTTTATTTTTTTCACGGGAGATAATGTCTATATTGGTGCTTCTCCCGAAAGACATATTACCGTCAACGGACAAACAACATTAATGAACCCTATCAGCGGCACATTACCAAAATCAGGCGGAAACTTGAGAGAAAGGCTTGAGGAATTTATAACTGACCCTAAAGAGGTTAATGAATTGTTTCAAGTGTTGGATGAAGAATTGAAAATTATCTGCAAACTTTGTCCGGATGGAGGAAAAGTTATTGGACCGTTTTTAAAGGAGATGGGTACGCTTATACATACTGAATATATTCTTGAGGGATTTGGCAGAACAGATATCTGGCTGGCACTAAAAGAATCCTTGTTTGCCGCTACTATGGTGGGAAGCCCTTTGCAAAATGCTGCCAGAATAGTTAAGCGATATGAAAAGGAGTCCAGGGGATATTATTCAAGTGTTATATGTCTATTCGGAAAGGATAAAAACGATCAGACATATATGGACAACGCAATTACAATAAGGACTATAGAAATTAAAAGGACCGGTGAGTTTGTCATTCAAAGCGGAAACAGCATAGTAAGGGATTCGGTGCCGGAGCAGGAAACCAAAGAACTCAAAGCTAAGGCTCAGGGATTGATTAATGCAATGCTCAATAAAAAGAAGATTCAAACTGAGTCCCTTCAAGTTGATGAGGCTATTCAAAACAAATTAATGAGCAGAAACAAGTACTTATCAAAATTCTGGCTTAAAACGTACATTAAGGAAAAGGTGGAAAAAAGCACTATAACTCTAGACTTAATAGACAATGAAGATGATTTCATATATATGATAAAGCACATGCTTGATTCTTTGGGCTATATTACGAAAGTATACAAATATTATGATTATAAATTTAATCCTGATACAGATATTGTGCTAATAGGGCCGGGCCCTGGTGATCCTAACAATGAAAAACATGATAAAATGGTTGTTCTATATGGAATAACCAAAGAATTATTGAAAAATGGTGCTAAAATAATGGGCGTTTGTCTTGGACATCAGATTTTGCTCAAATCTTTAGGCTACGAATTGACGAGGGCACAGATTCCTTTTCAAGGTATGCAAAAAGAAATCGATTTATTTGGCAAACCCCAAAATGTTGGATTTTACAATTCATATTTTGTTCTTGATAACGGAAATCCCAATGCAATTGTTTCAAAGGGAGAAGACGGAAAGATATATGCTTATAAAGGAATAAATTGTATAAGTTATCAATTCCATTTTGAGTCTGTATTGACACAAAATGGATTAGAGATAATCAAAGACTCTGTAGACTATCTGATGGGATTATAATATTTTATTTGTTATGCTATTGTGAAAGGGTGGATGAAAATGGAAAATAATGAAGCGGCTGAGAGAATGAAGTTTATACGTTCAAGTATTGATGAAATCGACAGGCAGGTTGTTAAGCTCTTTGCAAAGAGATATGGGTTTGTAAAGGAAGCGTCCAAGTACAAAAAGTCTTCTAAGGATGTTATTGCAGAAGACAGAATAAAGGATGTTTTGAATAAGGTAAGAAAAACGGCAGAAGAAGAGAAAATAGACCCTGATTTGATTGAGAAAATATATGACTTTATAGTACATTCATTTATCTCTTTTGAAATGAGTGAATTTGAGCAACGTAAAAATAAAGAAAAATAAATATGAATCATAGCATGATGGGAAGTTAATATTAAATGCTTGGAAGGAAATGATGTTATGAATGTTTTGTTTCTTAATGGGGCACTACGAAGAAAAGGCAGCACCGAAGGGGCAATTGATATATGTGTTAATCATATAAAAGCTAAATATCCTCACGCAGATACTCAGGTGGTTTATTTATGTGAAGAGGAAATTGAAAATTGCACATCCTGTTATAAGTGTGATGAGGATGGAAAATGCTATATCAATGATAGTGTTTTTGGCATTGTTCAAAAAATGCTTGATGCAGATGTCATTATTTATGCTTTTCCTGTAAATGCATTCGGATTGAGTTCTATAATGCAAAGATTCCTAGAGAGGGCAGGAGTGGGCTATTTAAGATTTAAACGGCCGCTTAGGAATAAACTGTCGGGAGTAATTATCACCGGAAGAAGGTATTCTCATGAAATCGCATGGGCTCAAATTTCACTCAACATTATGTTGAATGAAATGATTCTTGTGGGAAGCGGTTTTTGTCCTTTCATAAAAAATGACGGTAAAGCTTTAGGCAGTAAAATAATTGACGAGGAAGGAATAAACTCATTAATTGCAATGATTGACCGCATAATGAATTTTCAGGGAGTAGAAATAAAAACAAATCACTAACCAAAAATCCCTATAACCTAAAGTAAGGTACATAGGGATTTTCATTTTTTATATACTATGTATTAAACTATAAATTAAACTATGTATTAAAATTCATTTCTGATATCTGACTTCTGATATCTGACTTCTGGTATCTGACTTCTGGTATCTGACTTCTGGTATCTGATGTCTGATTAGTTCGGCTCCTTCATTTTCTTGATAAAATCTTCCTGCTCCTGCTTTAATATAAGTATGAGCTTCTTCAAGAGTTTTGGAGTGTTTACATCGGTATATATAATTTTAAGGCCATATTCATAATTATTGGTATCTTTGGATTTCCTAATAATGGCTGCTTTTAAATGAAGCTTAATATCTAGATGAAGTTCAAACTTCAATTCCTGATATAATGGAAAATCACATTTAGTGTTAATCATCAGACCGTTTATGCTTATATTTTTAACCAGAACGAGATTCCTTTTTTGAGACTCTCCAATCCTTACATCAGCATAAATGGAAACGGGGAATCTTTCATAAAGCCTCTTGTTGGTGAGAGTTTCATAATTGTCTATCTTTAATGAAAGTTTATTGTTATCCTTATCAATATCTAAGAGGTTACAACTTCCCAAATAAACTTCATTGTTAAGTTCACACCCTAGAACAACTGGATCGCCGGGAGAACAGTTAAGAAGTGCAACTTCTTCAAAAAGTTTTACAGATAATGTATCGTCAAGTGTGTCAAGAACAATGCTTTTGTAAAGCTTTGTACCGGAACAATGACGTATGGATACAATTTCACCGGCTTTAATATTCATTTAAATCCCTCCGTAAGAATAGAAATCATTATGTGTATAGTGTACATGTATAAGTATATCATAATAATGTCTAACCAGCATAGGTTTCAAAATTTTGAAAACAAGAAGAACAAGTATTCATAACTTGCTTAAAATTTGGGTATTATATTGTTATTCTACTTTAATGGTTAAATATCCTTCTAAAATATTGTAGAAAGGATAACAAATTTTTAATAATATACTTGTGAATAATTATGTGATTACCTTTAGAGGAAAAAGATTGTTAAAAATTTAATAAAATTGCCTAATTTCTATTGAAAAATAAAAAAAAATAATATAGAATAACATTGGCAAAAAATAAAAAAGCCATAAAGTGGGGATTAGTGCGTTAGCTACATAATAGCTGCACGATAGTGATGGAAATATATTTCACTATAACAAATTAACTAATAACATATAGGAGGATGATTTTTGATGGCTGTAAAAATAGGTATTAATGGTTTTGGACGTATAGGACGTCTTGTATTCAGAGCTGCGATTGACAATCCGAACGTAGAAGTAACTGGTATTAATGACCCATTTATCGATCTTGAGTACATGAAATATATGTTGAGATATGACACAGTTCATGGAAAATTTGAAGGTGAAATATCTTCAGAAGACGGTAAGTTAGTAGTAAACGGAAAGAAAATCGCTGTATTTGCTTCTAAAGATCCTGCAGAAATTGCATGGTCAAGCTGTGGAGCTGAATATATAGTTGAGTCAACAGGTGTATTCACAACTACTGAAAAAGCTTCAGCTCACTTCAAAGGCGGAGCAAAGAAAGTTGTAATCAGTGCTCCATCAGCAGATGCTCCAATGTTCGTTATGGGAGTTAACAACGACAAATACACTAAAGACATGAATATTGTTTCAAATGCATCATGTACTACAAACTGCTTAGCTCCTTTGGCTAAGGTTATCAATGACAACTTCGGTATAATCGAAGGTTTGATGACTACAGTTCATGCTGTAACTGCTACTCAGAAGACTGTTGACGGTCCTTCAATGAAAGACTGGAGAGGTGGACGTGGTGCAGGTTTCAACATTATTCCTTCATCCACAGGTGCTGCTAAAGCAGTTGGTAAGGTTATTCCTGAATTAAACGGAAAGCTTACAGGTATGGCATTCAGAGTTCCAACAGCTGACGTTTCAGTTGTTGACCTCACAGTAAGACTTGAAAAAGCTGCAACATATGATGAAATAAAGGCTGCTATCAAAAAGGCATCTGAAAACGAATTAAAGGGTATCCTTGGATACACTGAAGATGATGTTGTTTCATCAGACTTCATTCATGATGCACGTACTTCAATATTCGATGCAAAAGCAGGTATTGCTTTGAACGGCAACTTCGTTAAGCTCGTATCATGGTATGACAATGAGTGGGGATATTCAAACAAAGTAGTAGACCTTATCATTCATATGTCAAAGGTTGATGCACAATAATTGGTGGATAACAAGCATCTTAGTGTTTTATCCATAAATAAATGAATTACTAATTGATGAGTCCATCCTTCAACCCGACCAGCAGGGAGTGGTTTTGGGATGGGCTTTTTAGATATTTCAGGTTTATAGATACATCAAAAAATACTACAATATTTAAAAGAAAGGAATGAATAAAATGAGCTATAATAAAAAGTCAATCGAAGATATTGATGTTAAAGGTAAAAAAGTTATTGTAAGGGTTGATTTTAACGTTCCATTAGATGCAAATAAGAATATAACAGATGATAAGAGAATAGTTGGTGCTCTTCCTACAATTAAATATCTTGTAGATAAGGGTGCAAAGACCATTTTGGTATCACATCTTGGAAGACCAAAGAACGGTTTTGAGGACAAATTCAGCATGAAGCCTACAGCTGTAAGACTTAGTGAGCTCTTAGGCAAACCTGTTATCATGGCTTCGGATGTTATTGGAGAAGATGCTAAAGCTAAAGCTGCTGCATTAAAAGAAGGCGAAGTTCTTATGCTTGAAAATGTAAGATTCCATAAGGAAGAAGAAAAGAATGATCCTGCATTTGCAAAAGAGCTTTCAACATTAGCTGAAATATACGTTAATGATGCTTTCGGTACAGCACACAGAGCACATGCTTCAACTGCAGGATTGGCAGACTATCTCCCGGCAGTTTGCGGATATCTCATTCAAAAGGAAATCGATGTTATGGGCAAAGCACTTTCAAACCCTGCAAGACCTTTTGTTGCTATATTGGGTGGAGCAAAGGTTTCAGATAAGATTGCCGTTATCGAAAACCTTATAGACAAGGTTGATACCCTCATTATTGGCGGTGGTATGGCTTATACATTTATTAAAGCTCAGGGTAACGATGTAGGAACATCAATTTGTGAAGCTGATAAACTTGATCTTGCAAAGAGCCTTTTGGAAAAAGCTGAGAAGAAGGGCGTTAAGCTGTTACTTCCGGTAGATAATAGAGTCGGTAAAGAGTTCAATAACGACACTGAATCAAAAGTAGTATGTTCTACACAAATTCCTGCTGATTATATGGGACTTGATATTGGTCCGAAATCAATAGAACTTTTCTCAAACGTTTTAAAGGAAGCAAAAACAGTTGTATGGAATGGACCAATGGGAGTGTTCGAATTCCCTAACTTTGCAATTGGTACAAAGGAAATTGCAAAAGCAGTTGCTGAGTCAGGAGCTACATCTATCGTAGGTGGCGGAGACTCTGCAGCAGCAGTAGAACAGCTTGGATTTGCCGATAAGATTACTCATATTTCTACAGGCGGAGGAGCTTCTTTAGAGTTCCTTGAAGGAAAGGTACTGCCTGGAATAGATGTATTATTGAATAAATAAGGAGAGATGAAAATGGCAAGAATTAAAATGGCTGCAGGAAATTGGAAAATGAATAAAACTCCAAATGAAGCTGCAGAATTTGTTGGGGCGTTAAAAGCAAGAGTTGAAGGAGCTTATTCCGAAGTTGTAGTAGGGGTTCCATTTGTTGCATTGTCAGATGTAAAGAAGGCAGCAGCAGGCTCAAATATAAAGGTAGCTGCTCAGAATATGCACTGGGAAGAGAAGGGTGCATTTACTGGTGAAGTATCGGGCCCAATGCTTGCAGAAATGGGAATTGAATATGTTATAATCGGTCACTCAGAAAGAAGACAATACTTTGCGGAAACTGACGAAACTGTTAACAAAAAAGTTCATTCTGCATTCAAATACGGTTTAACTCCTATAGTATGCTGCGGAGAATCCTTAGATCAGAGGGAGCAGGGAGTTACTGCAGACCTGGTTAGAATGCAGGTTAAAATAGCACTTTTAGGCCTTTCAGCAGATCAGGTTAAAAAGACTGTTATAGCTTATGAACCAATTTGGGCTATCGGAACAGGTAAGACTGCAACAAATGAACAAGCTGAAGAAGTTTGTGCTATTATAAGAGAATGCGTTAAAGAAGTATACGGCAGCGAAGTTGCAGAAGCTACACGTATTCTTTATGGCGGAAGCGTAAATGCTGCAAATGCACATGACCTTTTCAATATGCCTAATATTGACGGCGGTCTTGTTGGTGGAGCAAGCCTTAAGCTTGATGATTTTGAAAAGATCGTTAAGTATAACGGTTAATTTTTATAGAGAATAAAACAACCTTCTTCTTTTTGTATTAAAGGCGGCTCAAAGCACTTTTAATATAGAAGGGGTTGTTTTTGTTATATAAATGTGGATTGGAAAATATGAATGGAGTGTTTTAAATATGAAGGATAAACTGGTTGCGTTAATTATATTGGACGGCTTCGGCATAAACCCCAGGGAAGAAGGAAATGCCATAAAGGCTGCAAAAACGCCCAATATTGACAGATATCTTAAGGAGTGTACCAATACCACAATAAAATGCAGTGGTATGGATGTAGGGCTTCCTACAGGCCAGATGGGCAATTCCGAGGTGGGTCACACCAATATTGGTGCAGGAAGAATAGTATATCAAGAGCTTACAAGGATAACAAAATCCATTGAAGATGGAGACTTTTTTGAAAAGAAGGAATTCCTTGATGCAGTAGAAAATTGTAAAAAGAACAATTCAAAGCTTCATTTGTTTGGACTTCTTTCAGATGGAGGCGTTCACAGCCATAACACACATCTTTATGCATTGATTGAGTTGGCAAAAAGACAGGGACTTAAGGATGTATATGTTCATTGCTTCTTTGACGGAAGGGATGTGCCTCCCGACAGTTCAAAGGCCTTCGTGGAAGAGCTTGAAGCCAAGCTCAAAGAAATCGGTACAGGTAAGATAGCATCTGTTATGGGCCGTTATTATGCCATGGACAGAGATAACAGATGGGATAGAGTACAAATGGCATATGATGTTATGACTGCCGGAAAGGGTTTAACAGCATCAAGTGCAGGTGAGGCTGTACAAGCATCTTACGATAGAGGTGAGTTTGATGAGTTCGTAAAGCCTACTGCTATACTGGAAAACGGTAAGCCTGTTGCTCTAATAGAAAAGAATGACTCTATTATATTCTTTAACTTCAGACCCGACAGAGCTAGAGAAATTACAAGAACATTTACCGATGTAGACTTTAAAGGTTTTGAGAGAGAAAAGGGTTATTTCCCTGTACACTTTGTTTGCATGACTCAGTATGACAAGACAATAGAAAATGCAGTTGTAGCATTTAAGCCGGAGTCACTGGAAAATACATTTGGCGAATACATAAGCAAGCTTGGCTACAAGCAGCTTAGGATTGCCGAAACAGAAAAGTATGCACATGTTACATTTTTCTTTAACGGTGGAGTGGAGAAAGTTTATCCCGGTGAGGACAGGGCACTTATTCCATCACCAAAGGTGGCCACTTATGATTTGAAGCCTGAGATGAGTGCGTATGAAGTAGCTGAAGAGGCTGTAAAAAGAATTAACTCAAAGGAATATGATGTTATAATATTGAATTTTGCAAATCCTGATATGGTTGGTCATACAGGTGTAATGGAAGCTGCAGTGGCTGCTATTGAAGCAGTTGATGAATGTGTCGGCAAGGTTGTAGATGCCATTAAAGCACAGAACGGGGTTGCACTCATAACTGCAGACCACGGTAATTCGGAACAGATGATTGATTATGATACGGGCGGACCGTTTACTGCACATACAACAAATGAAGTTCCTTTAATAGGCGTCGGTTTGGGCGATTTAAAGCTTAAATCAGGAAGACTTTCGGATCTAACTCCTACAATGCTTGATATAATGGGAGTGGAAAAACCAAAAGAAATGACAGGAAGTTCTTTGATTGCAAGGTAAATAATACATTAAAGAAAAAATAAATCCTCCAAGGAAATCCATATAAAATAAGAAGGACTTCCTTTGGAGGATTTTATGTTTTATGGGCTGCGTTTCAAATTTATTCGAGAAGCTTGTCCCCGGGATGCCAGTCAATAGGGCATAGACCTCCCGTCTTAAGTGCTTGGAGAACCCTTAATGTTTCATCCACACTTCTTCCTATATTGAGGTCATGGACAACGGAATATCTTACGATGCCGTCGGGATCAATGATGAATAGGCCTCTAAGTGCAATTCCTGCTTCTTCAATAAGAACACCGTATTTTTGAGATACTTCTTTTGTGATATCCGAGGCTATGGGAAAATTGATTTTTCCAAGGCCGCCGTTTTCAACAGGAGCGTTAATCCATGCTTTGTGTGAGAACTTGCTGTCTATACTGACCCCAAGAACATCTGCACCGGCCTTTTTAAATTCTTCAATTCTTCTGCTAATGGCAGTTATTTCAGTAGGGCAAACAAAAGTGAAATCCAGAGGATAGAAAAATAACACAAGCCATTTTCCTCTGTAATCATCTAATGAAACATTTATAAACTCTTCGCCGTTTCCGGCAACGCATTCCATATTAAAATCAGGTGCTTTAATTCCAACAATACGATTCATGTACAATACCTCCTTATTCCATTTATGGATCAATTCATTTTATATATTTTCTATATATGTTGTTTTATTTATACCATTTTATTTCAATCTAAAACACAAATATGGATTTAAAATATCTACATATTAAAATAATTTTGATTCCACTGCATAAACTCTTTTTTTACAATAGATGTACCTTGACAA
>DAOOVO010000107.1:0-14113 GCA_035370245.1 Pseudobacteroides sp. | reverse complement strand
AATACTATGGAAAAATTACTTGCAACTTTTAGTAAAAAGTTCTTGCAAAAAACAACCTATACTTCTTGGAACAACCGCGGCATCTATTGTATTTTTCAAACGTAATGATGATATGTATTTATATGTAACATCAGCTGCTGGTATAAAATCAACACAACTTTTAACTTATGTGGATAATGTTCTTACAATGACATGGGTTGCAGATTATTTTTTATACAATAGGGGGAATCTTACACCGTTTAAAAATGTTTCAGTATCTATTTCAAATTCCAGTACAATAGCTTCTACCTGTACGGTCACTTATATTGTTAATGAAATTGAACCATCGGGCTATGTGGTGTCTGATTCCATAGCACTTGATTATCATAAGAAAGTGGCTTATATGCCGTTTTAAGGAGGAATTGAACAATGATATTGATTGATAAAAACACTAAAATACTGGTTGACATCGTTGATACAACCGAAGAAGTTATAAATGGCCTTTTGGTAATCAAAGGTACTGATAAATATATCTATGCTTCATGTATTGAATTAGAAATATTTGATATAGAGCCACCCCAAGGTATTGAGATACAAAAGTATATGTATATTGATGGGGAGTTTGTAGAGGTGCCGGAGGTTTAGAGACCGATTAAAAAAGGGATACCTATTTTAGGATATCCCTTATTATTTTTGTATAATTGGTAGATCATATCATAGTAACCATAAAACCACCACATTTAGGGCATTTAGGGAAAGTTTGGTCCGAACTCATTTTATGCTTACATAACAAGAACTCAACAGTTCTCATGGTTCCTTCTATTGGTACAATATTGATAGAATTATTTTTATAAAATTCCTCTTGTTCTTCCCAGTAACCTTTTTTAAATATATAAACCCAATTAACTTTTTTTGGGGTGTTGGTACTGAAAGTAATACCATGTTTAATTGCTAGGCCCCCGTATCCATCCCCTGTGTAATCATCAAACCGCTCTTTGAAAAATGGTTCTACCTTTTTAAGATGCTTCCCCATAATCTGATAATTGTCTAAAAATACTTCAGTTGATGGAAGAAAGGCTATAGCGGCACACGTAAGTTTGTCATTTTCTAAAGTATAACTAATATGGCATGTTCTATAATAATCTTCTGTTTCAAATAAATCTACTTGAGATTGCTTAAAATAAGTAGGTTTGATTTTTAAAATATCCTGTATTTCCTCACTTGTCATGCCAAACTTAATACTGTCAGTACCTTCAAAAAGAGTTATATGAAACTTTTTTATTGCACTTTTTTGATTTGTCACTGTTTCGTTATCTCCATCAATACTTCCATCAGCATGTATAAAAAGATTAGCTTCAGTCATATTTAAGTATCCTTTTTATTATTTTTGTCCAATACGATATTCTTAATACCCATGGTCAAAACCTTCAATATCATAAATATCTGTCCAGTTAATACTTTCAGGTATATTCTGTGTTTTTATTAATTCGCTTATTATTTCAAATGCTTTCTCACGTGAGACATAACAGCAACTTGGAATCCTCATAGGTTCCCCGCCCACTTTATGCTCAACAACTTCAATTTCTATACTTTCATCATAAGGTGCTAAATAATCAGGATGCCTCATGATAAAGAATCCATAAGGTTCATCATAAAAGAATATAATTCTTTCGTCCATTCCATCTATTTCAATACATGATTCGCCATTTCCCTTTTTCCAGAAGTCAGCACCTTCATTAAATATAATTTCTTTCAAGTATTCTAAACTTGGATTTTTTATAGGACTTCCAGTCGGATTATCGTATGTGATAGTTTTCATAGTATTTCTCCCTTCAGTTATTTAACAGCTTTTAAAACAAGTGGTTCTAAGCTGTCTCCACTAAATATTGTAAGTTCATCTACTCCTAAATGCTTCAATAAGGCTGGCATTTCACCCTTACATATATTGCATGTTTTTCGATCTACATACATTATGATTCTTTTAGGTAATTTTCCTAATCTTTCATAAGCTCTTATTAAAGCATGTGATTCAGCATGTGTTAATGATTGTACATGTCCTAAGTGTTTTGGTTCTTTCTTCTTCGGTGGACACCATTTCACCATTTTAAACCATTTCTGCCGAAGTTCTTTTGTTGCTTCATGAGATTCTTTGGTAATAGATGAATTTACACCAAATATAGCATGTCCGCCAACTTCTGTCATTGCAACTGTATCACCTGAATCTTCGGAATAAGGTTATAATCCTGCTATTTCTCTAAATCTTGCTATTTTAGCACGCTTTTCTAATATAGTTTTAGCCATTTCATCAATAGCTCTTTTTGATGCCGTGGGAAACATTTTTTGTAAAGCTATGTATAGGTTTGCTTTTGCTGCTGCTTGTGCCTCTGTTGCTGCTTTATCTGGCATATAATTCACCAACTTCCTTATTGCTATATTGATACTGCTTACTTCGGTACTGCTGGTAAATCTTTCATATATATTTTATCAAAATGTTACTAATTTTCAATAGTGATTTATAACGTTTAATAAATATGTATGTGTAAATAGTGGTGTAAAAACTTTGTAAGAGAACATTGAATACTTACAATAAGCGTATTTCACGAATTTTGACCCACGGCTTACCATGGAATAGGTCATAGTCTTAATATTATCTTTACTCTTTACCATAGCTTCATCAATATTTATTAGAATCACTGCAATTTTCAAATATCATCAAGTTCAATAATTCCTAAGTCAATTAATGCAACTGATAGTAAACTAACCAACTTATAAGTTTTGCTTTTGGAGTACTTTAATTCCTGTCTTTCAAAAATTTTCGAATTTGTATGTCCCATATTATCGATTTCTAAAATGATTTGCTCCATATCAAGATACTTCATCATTTCACTTGCTGCCTTTTTTACAGTATCTTCAGTAATTTTGTTATATTGTATCTCAGTATTTTTTTGTGCAACAAACGCCTTTACTTCCTCCCCAATAGCAAATTCTATCAAATGTGTATCATCTATAAAATTAGAGACAACATAACTTTCAATGCATGGATAGCTTAATAACAATAATCCACCTCTTAATCCACCTTCATTTTCATATGCATTTTTAAGCTGAGATATTAACTTTCTTATTAGTTTAGTATTAACATTTGATTTTGGATCACGGTCAAATATATAATAAATTGCAGCTTTATCCACAGGAAAATCGTACTCTGATATTAATGTTTCAAACACATTATCAAGATAACAATTTTCATCACAAATGTCAGAAATATTTGAATTCTCCGTGTTTATAACTGCTATCTTCGATGTACTGATATTTCTATTCTTAAAAAACCTTGCATTATTTCTTCTTTTTTCTATATACTCATAGCTCAAGACATCACAAAATATACGCCTAAGCAGCGTAAACTCCGTTCTCGCACCCTCAACTATAAACAAAACTCTACCAACGCTTTTATCTTTATTAATCCTCATATTATACATCCTTATACTTTGGCAATCCACCAAAAACTCCGCTTAAATACATCTTCTCAAGATTTTGAGCAACTCTAGGCTGTTCATCTGAGAAACGCTTTATACTGCTACCGCTCTGCCCGTCAAATTCCACTGAATATATTTGATCTGGACGGAGCAGCGAAGTCGAGAGCAAATTGGTAGAATGGGAAACAAAAATCATCTGAGATCTCTTTGCTGTATTCATAAAGTACTTAACAAGCAGTTCCTCAAGTTCATTATGGAAACCGCTAGAAAATTCATCTATCAACAGCATACCGTTATGTTGTGCAACAAACAAGAATGCCGGTAGCAGATTAAGCAAAGTGCGGTTTCCCAGTGATTCTTCACCATAAGGTATAGGAATATTGATCCCTTTACGTTTGAAGAACAACATCTTATCCTCATCTTTATGATACTTTATAACCACATGCTCTCCTTTAGCTTCATTTGCATATTCTATATACTGGTCAAAGTTGTTGTCCTCAAAGAACTTATTGATCTGCTCTGTTCCTTTATCCTCAATATACTTAGTAATTCTAAAATCTTGCTTCCCATAAGATAAAACTTTTCTATCAAATGCATTTAAGTAAATGGAGTGCTGTAAAAAGTCAAACCATTGACGCAATATTTCGTTTCCCGCAAACCTGGTATTAAAGTAGACTGTACGTAAAAAAAGCGTCTCTCTATCTAGATTATCATAATTTTCATTATCAGTAATATATGATTTAGCGGTTATACCCATTCTTTCAAGCAGCACTTTACCATCTACATATAGCTTCTCTGAAAGTATAGTTTTCTTAACATCAAATTCAAAATAGTAGCGGATTTCTTTGTCATCAATCTTAAAATAATAATCTAGCGAAAAATCCGGTATTTCTGAAAAGAGACAAGCAAAAAGTCCAGAGTTTATTTCTTTTTCCATGAATAGAAGATCGAGTAATAATCTAATTGCATGAAGTGCATTGGACTTACCGGATGCATTTGCTCCAACAAACATCATCCCCTTTAGCACTCCTATATCAGATACATTAGGTATATCCAGTACTTTATAATTGGTTTTTGTGAAATCTATCGTTGTCTTATATTTAAAAGATTTAAAGTTCCTCATTATCAACTTAGTTATCATAAAATCACCCTTTCAAGACTAATTATATCATGCTAATATATTATACGCAATATTTTTGCATTTAATACATTATTAATCGTAATTTTTTTACGTTTTATATAATGCGATAAATCCAGTGGAATATTGACATCAAAAACGAACCGCAGTACACTAAGTGAGTAATCACTCACTTAGTGCAGGGAGGAATATCTAATGGAGCCTGTCGTAAAAATAAATAATGTCAGCAAAATTTACAGTAAAAAAGTAGTTTTAGACAATGTTTCTATAAACATCGAATACGGTAAGATTTATGGCTTAATCGGCCCTTCAGGAGCAGGCAAAACAACTCTTGTTAAAATAATGGTAGGCATGGAAAAAGCCGATACAGGAACAGTTCATGTGCTTGATGTAAGAATGCCAAACCTCAAAATAATGCAGGATATCGGATATATGGCTCAGTCGGATGCACTTTACTCGGACCTTACAGGAGAAGAAAACTTAAGATTCTTTGCTTCACTCTTTAAGATTAATAAGGCTGATCAGAAAAAGCGTATATCATACATAGCAGAACTGGTAAATTTAAAAGACTATCTTAAGAAAAGGGTATCCCATTACTCCGGGGGAATGAAACGACGTCTCTCTCTAGGTATAGCTTTGATTCAAAACCCCAGTGTACTTATACTTGATGAGCCTACTGTGGGAATTGATCCTGAACTGAGACTTGGAATATGGAATGAGCTGTATCGCTTGAAAAACAACGAAGGTAAAACAATCATTATTACCACTCATGTTATGGATGAAACCTTAAAATGCGATGTTCTGGCAATGATAAGAGATGGTAAGGTGATTAAAAGAGGTACACCAGAAGCTCTAATGCAGTCTTATAACGTGATTAATCTGGAAGATGTATTCATCAAGGCAGGAGGTAATCTATCATGAGAACAAGAGCTTTAATAAAAAGAATAGTACTGCAAATGCTTCGCGACAAAAGAACATTAGGACTGCTGTTTGTAGCTCCACTGGTGATATTGACCCTCATGCATTTTTTGTTTACAGATAACACTGCAAATTATAAGCTTGGGATTGTAAACATAGATAAAATGATAGCAACATCATTGAAAGACAGCAGTATAATAATACAAGAAGTTGAATCGGCATCATATGAAACAGTTTTAGATGAAGACCTTGACGGGCTTCTAAATAATAACAACGGGAAGCTGGAGCTAATCCTTTTAAATGATGATCCGACTGTCTCTAAAAGCCTTCAATTGAAGGTAAATATTGATTACCATACTTGTTGGATTCTTTGTATTCTTTTTTGTTTTTCTCATCTCGGGAATAGGTTTATTGAGGGAAAGAACCACAGGTACTTTAGAACGTCTTATGTCAACTCCTATAAAGAGAGTTGAAGTTATAACCGGATATCTGGCAGGTTATGGCATATTTACAGTTATACAGACTCTCATCGTAATTATATTTGCTGTCAATGTCCTTGATGTAACTTTGGCAGGCTCAATATGGAACGTCATACTAATAAATCTTATTTTAGCTTTAACGGCTTTATCTCTAGGCATTCTGCTGTCAACCTTCGCATCATCAGAGTTTCAAATGCTTCAATTTATACCCATTGTAATCATTCCCCAGATATTCTTCTCAGGTATTATTCCTGTTGAGGGAATGGCAGATTGGCTGCAGGTTTTAGCCAGATTCATGCCTCTACTATGGTGCAAACGCATTAAGGGATGTTATGTATAAAGGTTTGGATCTAAACAGCATCTATAAGGATTTGTTATTCCTGGTAGCATTTGCTGTAATATTTATAATCTTAAACATAATTGCTCTTAGAAAATATCGCAAGCAATGATTAAACTATATTAAAGATTAACCGCATTTAATATAAACTAAGATACTAAGGAGATAATTAAAATGTTTTCTGATAACATATTTGACAAAATATATGAAAAGTCAAAATTATCAAGTAAAGAAACCACAAAACAGCAAAAAATTGTTGAATCGGCTATAAAGATGTTTGCTGAAAAAGGCTATGCCAACACCTCTACAAGTGAAATAGTAAAAGCTGCAGGCGTAGATGAAGGAACCATATTCAAGCATTATGGTACCAAAGAAAACCTTTTGATGTGGGTAATTACACCTTTTTTAAAGTTTTTAATTCCTGTAATAGCAAAAGAATTTATTAAAGAGATAGATAAAGATATAAATAGCTTTGAGGAATTTGTAAGAACAGTTATTAAAAACAGGTATGATTTTATAAGCAAGAATCAGGAAATATTCTGCATAGTTATATAAGAATTCCTCTATAAGGATAAACTGATGGAAGAGTTTATACCCCACATAAGCAATCATATACTGGACTTTATAAATACTACCTTTGATAAATTTAAAGCAAGGGGAGAGATTATTGATTTACCCAATCCGGTTATTATTAGAATGATACTTTCATCGGTATTCGGCTATTTCACTATGCGGTTTCTACTTCTAAAAAAACATAATATTAGTGGTAAAGAAGAGGAAATAGAACTTTTAGTCCGCTTTATAAGCAGGGGGTTAAAAGCCCCTTAACCCCCTAATATCCCTTGCTCTTTAAATCCGACACAATCTCAATATATTTTTCCCTTACATCAAATCCCTTGTAAGAGTCTTTTCGCAAATCAATGATATCACCATGAGAAATTCCTCTGTTATAACAGTTCCTTATTACTCCTTTAAACTCTCCCCATTTTGCAGACTCTACCTCTACCAGTCCGTCATTTTCTCCTCCTAATACTTTTAATATTAAATATGGAATTGTAAGAATATAATCGCTGAACATATTATTCATAGAAGTAGCATAGCTTTGATAATATACCTTATGAGAGTCCTTTACTTCTTCATTGAACTTTTTGCAGTAATGGGTGGAAAGTTGTCTCGTGGATGTAAAAAAGTCGGGATTCTTATCACCTATCATTCTAAAATACTTGTCCATCATTTTACCCACATTTCCATAAAACCACTTTGGAAGCCAATAAATAAAATCAATTATCTTTGAGCCCTGATTTGGAACACACATTAAAGTCACGGAAGCAACATAGTCTTCCATTCCCAGCTTACTGATCATATAACGAGCATCCAAACCTCCTTTTGAATGTGCAATAATATTTACTTTCTCACATCCTGTTTCGCTCATAATTTCAAATATTTTATTCTTAATATCCTGTGCATTGTACTCCACCGTGCCAAAGGCTTCCTGATTTCCATAATACACTTTAGCACCATTTTTAATAAGCTCCTTGGGAATTCTGCCCCAGTAGTTTATGTATTTGTAATCCTTAAATCCGATTCCATGGATCATAACAAGAGGGTATTTCGTATTGCAGACTTGTGATTCTATTCGAATATTTTGCTTAACAACCCTGTAACATTCATGCTCAATTTCTTCCTTTGCAGCACCACAAGCATATACCATCACAGGAATATTTACTACGGGAATTAACATAGTGAACACTGCTATTATCTTTTTTATTATATTAAGCCTTTTTGAAGTTATTAAAATCCTTGCCATTCCATTTATGTAAAAAACAATCAAACTCACTGCAGCAATTATAGTGTCAATTATTATGATACCTTTAGGTATATCCTTTAGCATTTCAAATAAAAATAAGTAAAATATTATTTGGGTAAACCCTGAATACAAGCTATACAAAACCAGCCGTCTTCCACCAATTAGAATTTTAACCCTAAACTCATCTATTTCCTCATTAATACGCGGAAAAAGATTTACCTTTAGGAATATATATGTGAATAAAATAAAAATACCGATAGTGAGAGTATTCTCAATATGACCATAATCCAATTTTTTCAGCAGTCTATTGTCAACCAGATATATAATTATGGATATGTGAGGCAAAGCTATCAGAAAGAAAGCCATAAACCCCTTGTATGTTAAATTAATTTTGCGACGAACATCCAAAAATATAACAGCTGCCAGCAGTATGGGCAATAAATAAAAGGTAATTAACAGCATAATAGTTATCCCCGTTTTTATTTTGTAATTATTTGCATTTAACAAAATAAAGAAATATTCCATTAATTTTATAATTATACTGGTGATAAATCTACAATATTATACGCTGGTTTTATGCATAAGTCTGATATAATTATTAAGGCGTGGTAACTTGTGCAATATATGTAAATGCGGTTTTTATTGTCCTAAAAGAAAGAAACTTTATGAAATCACTGAAATATTATGAAACAAACTAGTAAAGGCTTAAAACCTAAAGTAAATAAACGTTTGAGGAATATTACTGTTTTTAATACCGTAAAAATCACAGGTTCCTGCTGATAGAAGCTGTTCTATCTTTTCATATCTCTCTTTTAATGTAAGTTTTCTATTTTCATTTGCTTGATTAATTGTTTTGTTTCTTTATTAGAAGTCCCCAGGCTTGCTTTTATTAAAATTTGCGACTTTAGCTTCTTTATTTAAATAATCCTTACCGTATGAAGTCAGAAATCAAATCTTTCTGCAAAAGTAATATGGTAAAGAGAAAAAAGTTTTATGAGGCTCAACAATTACCAGTTTATCGAATTAATTTGTCTTATTGAAGTATCCATCTCATTATCAAGGCTTTTTAAAAACAAACAAGTATTCGTGTGCTATAAGAAAAAAATTATATTTGATGCTTTTATTTCTCCAATAAGCTGTAGAACGGCAGTTATGTTGCTCTTTTATTATAATCTCCTTGAGGCTAAATCCTGAATTACTAAACACTTGCATTACATTAAATCCCAATGGAAGTATATGCCCCTTTTTTCGAGTATCACCTATAAGAATTGCACAAAACTTTCCTTTTTTAAGTACCCTGAAACACTCTTCACATACGCATTCCATTTCTTTAAGAAAATTATTTATATCATAGTGTGAAAGATCCCCTACAATATTATTACTATATTTAATAATATCTGCATATGGTGGGTGAGTACATATAAGGTCAACACTTTCACTTTTTATAAAATAAAGGTTCCTAGCATCCCCATTATGTACTTCAACTGTACCACAGCCTTCAAAATTAAAATTGACGTTGGCCAATGTAAGCCTAACTGAATCGGGATTTATATCAACTCCTATTCCTTTCCTTCCTAAAAGTTTTGCTTCTACAATAGTAGTACCACTTCCAACAAACTGATCTAAGACTATATCTCCCTCATTTGAGTATCTAAGAATTATATTTCTTGGTATATAAGGAGACCAGTTCCCCCTATATTTCCCTGTATGAGTAGCCCAGCTTCCCCTATCCGGAAATCCCCAAATAGTTGTTGTTTCAAGATTAAAGTTTTCCGGCTCCCAAACTTTTACCTTTAATTTATTGATTTTGTAGGCTCCCTGCTCTTCTTTAGCAATAATGTTTTTATTTATAACTACCTTTTTAACAAACCTCTCAGTTACACATACCTTTGCTGCAGTCTCTTTGATATTGTAATTATTACTTATATAGTTTTTTATATCATTTATCACTTTTTGGTATTCAACTATGTGTTCCTCTTTAAGATGTTCAGGATACTCCGTCTTTGTACATTGATGCTCACAATGTGGACATTTAAACTTTTTTGCCATATTTTTCGCATCCCTTCAATACAATATTTTCCAACATTCAGTTTCTAACTATTTAGAGATTCAATATTTAAACAACCTTATCAAATTATACTCCGAGAATTCTTTTTGATATGCTGCTTTTTTTCATTAACTATATATAACTTTATGTTGGGGGGAACCTTTTTAGAAAACCATCTATTGTACAACAGTATTAAAAACTTTTAATTTGTGCTATATCATTCTTCCTGCATGTACCAAAGTTCGGGTAAGTTAGATAAATACTTAGAATTTTTTTTGTTTTCTTTAGAAGTATATTTCGCACTTGGTGGCTGTGGCTTACAAACACTCATACACAAGTTATCAATTTCCTTTGGGCTATCAATAAATTCTCTTACCCATCCTTGATAAAACAAAGTAGGTGGATCATAGTTGCTTTCTCTATGATAGCCATAATTTTGCTCAATAATAAATAATTGGGAAAGATTTAATATAATTCCTATATCATTTAAATAATGTTCAAACTTTTCACATCTAAGAGCTTCAATATACTTATCAGGATCATCACCATAGAATACTTTGTCAACAGCATACAAAAGGTTCTTCTTCAAATCTGGGCGACATCTCACCCTAAGGTTTAAATCAATCATAACCCTAAGATGATTTGGCCTAAAGCTTCTTGTACCCTCATGTAGAAAAATTTGAAAATTTTTATTTACGTCATAGTTCTTGAATCTTGCAGATAATTTGGAAGGACGAAAAATTGAAATGTTCGTATCACCTACCCCATAGGTAAATTTGTGCTTGTCAAATTCAAGATTTTTAACAACTTCAAACATTTCCTCATATAACATTTGAAACCCTCCTCTTAAGTTAGTTGACAGTTGACCATAACATCAAATCGCATACTTATATGCGTATTAACAAGACAAATGTATATTCAGGTAATGCATGAATTTCTTTTTGAAATAAAAAGCATGATTTTTATTTGATACTTCTCTTCCTACAATCATAGAATATATCGGGTGATAGGGCATGCTATCCTTACTCCTAATCTGTATAAACTCTCCATTTGAAGTATGAATAAATCCATCTGGGCTTGTTTGTATATGGCATAACAGTTGATCTGCTATAGAATAGTAATCAGCCTCTAATTGACTGCGTAATATTGAACACCTACTATCAGACAAGTTAACATGTGCTATTGGAAGGATAAACCAGTCTCCTTCATTACCTTCTTTGGATACAGGCACATAAAGTAAATTCTTTATTTTGTTATAAAGATGAGTTTCTTCAAAACGTCTTTTTCTTAATATCTCATCAATACTAGAAGCAATTTGTGTAATAAACATTGTTTCTAAAGGCTTTCCTCTCGAATCACACTTATTTGTTTTAAGTTCACCATCTTCAAAATCCAAAATACTTGATGTATTAGCTAAACCTATTAGTCTTTCTAACAATTGTCCAACATTTCCTTTATTGGTTCGTAAATCCATAAGCACATCTTGAGGAAGAAATGAATCAAATCTTTTTCCTACATATGGTTTTAGGAGTTCCATAGCTTCACTTAATTTCATTACTTTACCTCCATCAGTTAAAACATATAAATGCTAGACAATTATGGTTTTACTCTAAAAGTTTGTAAACAGGAATTTCCAAAGCATCCGCAATTTCAAAAAGAACTTCAAGTGAAAATGACTTGTTACAGTTTTGTGCCTCTATTTTACTTAAATAACTTTTACTTATTCTTACTTGCTCTGATAATTGTTCTTGAGTAAGCCCTTTTTCTTTTCTATATTGCTGAATATGTTTACCAATCCTTTTATATCTATCAGCATATTTATTTAGCATAGTTTCACCTCTAGTTCATTTTATCCCATTTTGTAAAAAATTAATTTTCACTTATAGTGAAATTATGCTATAATATTTAGAAAAATATAAGGAGCTCTGAAATATGCTATTTGCAAAGGGAAACAATTATGAATTACTACTTGGGGATTGCGTTACATTAATGGATACCTTAGCAATCAATTCTGTTGATATGATATTTGCTGATCCTCCATATAAATTAAGCAATGGAGGTATAACCTGTAAGTCAGGGCAAATAGCGTGTGTAGATAAAGGCAAATGGGATAAGTCACAGGGTTTTCGTAATGACTATGAATTTAATAAGCAATGGCTAAAAGCATGTGATAGAGTATTAAAACCTAATGGTACAATATGGATTTCAGGAACATATCACATTATTCACTCAATTGCATTTGCCTTAATGGAAATGGATTATTATATTATTAATGAAATATCATGGTTTAAACCAAATGCTCCTCCAAATATGGGATGTCGCTGCTTTACAGCAAGCCATGAAATTCTCCTATGGGCAAAGAAGAATAAAAAAGCTAAACATATATTTAATTATCAATTAATTAAGGAATTAAATGGAGGTAAACAAATGCGAAGTGTTTGGGAAATACCCTCTACACCTAAAAGCGAAAAAAGATTTGGATATCATCCAACTCAGAAACCAATTAAATTATTGGATAGATGCATACTTTCCTCTTCTAACCCTGGTGATTTAATATTAGATCCATTTTGCGGTTCAGGGACTACAGGTATCTCCGCGATTAATAATCATAGAATTTTTTTAGGTATTGAGATTGAAAAAGAGTTTTGTGAATTATCAAGAATAAGACTTCAAAACGAAACAGTTATAAATTATAATATTAATAGTCTTTACTAAGGGGTGTATATTTTGAAAAATGCTAATGCAAGACCATTTCTTAAATGGGCAGGTGGTAAAGGACAACTTTTAACTCAACTAGAGGTAAATTTTCCTCAAAAACTTAAAGAACATAAAGTAAAAAAGTATGTAGAACCATTTTTAGGTGGAGGAGCCGTTTTCTTTGAGTTAAATAAACACTATCAATTTGAACAGGTCATCCTTAACGATTTTAATGTTGAGCTAATTATTACTTATAAAGTAATAAGAGATAGCGTAAATGATTTAATTTCAAAACTTTCAGTAATGGAAAGTAGCTTTTTAGAAAAAAATAGAGAGCAAAGAGAAGCCATGTATTATGAAATTAGGAGTTTATTTAATCTTGAAAAAAGGACAATTGATTATTCAAAGCCTTCACAGGATTGGATAACTCATGCCTCCAATTTAATATTTCTAAATAAAACATGTTTTAATGGTTTATATAGGTTAAATAGCAAAGGTGACTACAATGTGCCTTTCGGGGATAATAAAAATCCGACTATTTGTGATAAGGACAACTTAAAAAATGTTAATTTAGCGTTACAAGGTGTAACATTATTACATGGTGATTTTGAATTATTAACTGATTATATAGATAAGGATACATTTGTCTATATGGATCCTCCGTATAGACCTTTAAGTGGTACATCAAGCTTTAATAATTATCAGAAATCACCATTCAATGACGACAGTCAAAAACGCTTAGCAGCGTGGTACACTAAATTGCATAATGATAAAAAAGCTTCTCTTATGTTAAGCAACTCGGATCCAACTAATACCGACCCTACAGATACTTTTTTTGAAGAATTATACAAGCAATTCTCAATTACTAAATTAAGTGCATCAAGAGCAATAAATTCAAAAGGAAATGGCCGAGGGTCAATCAATGAATTATTAATTACAAATGAAGCATTGCTTAATGAAGAGGAATCAAAATCAATACCGAAAATTGAACCTGAAACTGCCATCTATAATTGTATACCAAAAAATCAGATTGTGGCTGATACTACCCAAAATGTATTAAGTAAAAGTTTTCTATAAACAAATAATAGAAAAGTTTTATCTATGAATTAAAGTTTTACCCGGATTGTGCCGGGTTTTTTATTTAGTTATTCCATTGGTTTGAGGAATTCTTGTGTAGTTTCTCGTAACCGACTAATAACTCGGTGTATAGACTACTTTACAAGGCCATGAGATAATAC
>DAOOVO010000106.1:0-14369 GCA_035370245.1 Pseudobacteroides sp. | reverse complement strand
TTGTTAAAATATCAATAAATATTGGGGAAAAAGTGCCACTTTTTCAGTGGTCTCGGACGGTTCTCCGTGGACAATTGATGACAGTACCCCCGTCCCCTTGTCACTTCCCCTTGTCATATTTAATTATTAGTAAAATAATCTATCAATATTTCTTTAATGTAATTATATCTTCTCGCATAGGAGTTTTCTATGCGAATCAGTTCAAAGCCGTGTGCCTTGCATATTTCGGCCTTCTTCCTGTCTCTTAATTTTACCGTTTCATCATCGTAGTGCTCCATGCCGTCCAATTCTATGGCTAAGATAGGGATTTCCTTTTTGCCGTAGACTTTTTCATATACAACGAAGTCGAACCTGCCAGTATAGAACAAATCGCTGTTGGTCAGGTTTTCCTGAAATACATGGGCAATGCTCACTTCTTTGTGGACGGTACATTTTCTTTTATTGTATAAAACATTGTCCAAGGCATGTTTTAAACATTGGAGGAATGCTTCTTCCGTCTCAGTGGAATAGGGCTTTATTCCCAAAGCCCTTGATGCCATTGGTTTTTCCGCTACCTTGCTTGCTCCCTCGGTTTTTACGTAGTTTACAAGGTCATAAACATCATCGTCATCGACGCACATATGGTGGAGCCTTTCTATGTTTTTCTTGCTTGATAATACTAATAATTGCTCCTTAGCCCTTGATGTTGCCACATTAATTAATTCTTTGTTGTTTTTAAGCCAGGAATAGGTGTTGGGAGAAGTTTTGTCTGTAACTGCCATGGAAAATAGAATTACATCCTTTTCATCCCCCTGGAAAGCATGAACCGTTCCGCAGGTTACATCGTCAATATTGTTCTCCTTCAGCATGGATTCGATTAATTTTTTTTGGTTCACAAAAGGAGTAATTATACCTACTCTCTTGTCTCTGTTATCTTTGATATAGTCGATTATCTTTTGAGCTTCTGCGGGAGAAGTATTCTTTATATCCGTATCGTTATCCTGTACATCAACAAAAACCAAGGGTCTATCCGATTTTACCTTGCTCTTGACTTTAAGCTTACGGTTATAGTATTTTTTGTTGTTAAAATTTATAATTTTCTCGTGGCACCTGTAATGATAGCTTAAGAGTATTTCATCACTTACGGCATCACAGGCAAGAAATGTTTTGTAAACAGAATTTTTTATATAATCATATTCATCGGCTACAGAATATTTTTGCTTTAAAATATGGTTGTCTTTGGGATTTAAAAGTATTACAGGATTAAGCTGCTGGGGGTCTCCAACGAGCATTAAGCTCCTTCCCCTTAAAATCGGCACCAAGGAAACTGCAGTGTTGCACTGGCTTGCCTCGTCCATTATAACCATGTCAAAATACTGTTTTGGCTCTCCTAATTTATGGGCTGAAATATTTGTGGTGGCACATATGGGGAATACCCTTAAGAAATTTCTCAGGTTTTCATCATTCTTTAAATAGTCATTAAATTGAGTTAACCTTGACTCCTTATCATCTAAGTACAAAATTTCCAGCAAATTCTCATATTTAGGCTCGCCCAGCCTTTTTATGTGTTTGGCGGAAGTATAGTAAAGATATTTTAAAAACTCTTCTTCATCGTCAGATAAATATTTAAGGGCCTCTTCATCTGTCACTTCTCCCAATGACTGCAATTCCTTCTCTACCCGGTATAATTGCCTTCCCTGAAGGTCTGTAAGGAAAGTAAACTGATCATAGGTGTCTAATAGTTTTTCGATAGTTTCTTTTCTTTCTTTTAATTCGATTATCCTCTCATGCTTTTTTAAGAGTTCCGTAAGCTTATTGGTTCTTTCTATCTTATCACCCTTGTTTTTTTCAAGGGTCTTATCGTAAATATCCGTATTCTTGGTTCTTTCGTAAATATCAACAATATAATCAAGGCTTTCAGTTACCTTTTCATTGTTGCCCAATCGAATTATGGGAAAAGGAACAAGTTTATCCTTGTACTTTATGTTTTGAAATTCATCAAAAACATTGTCAATAGGGTGATTGTTGTAGGAAGTCAGCAATACGGTCCTGTCGTTAAAAAAAGCAGTGGTAATGGCATTGATAATGGTATTGGTCTTGCCTGTTCCGGGAGGACCTTGAATATAGGTAAGGGGATATTTCATTGCATTGTTTATTGCCCACAGCTGGTCGATGTTAACCTTTTTATTAAGAAGTGCAATGGGATATTCTTTTCTCCTGGGAGGACGCTTTACAAGTTCTCCGAAGAATGCTTTTATGGGAACAGAAGTATTATCCCGATACATTTCAATAATAGCTTCATATTCTTTATCCAAATTTATTAAAATGTCATAGCCCATGGCTATTATATAGGGCATATCGTCTACGAAAACCTTAGGATTAGACCTTGTAATTTTATCTTTTATAATTTCCTGATTCTTTTCAAAATCATCCAAGAGATGATAATCTTCTTCATCCAAATACTGCCTTATGGTTTGTTTTGTGCCTTCCACCGTAAATTCCATAGAAATGGTGGTTGAGTCTCCTGCTTTTAATTCCCTGTTTTGCACATCAAGGTAAAGTCTCTTATGGGCAAGCACATACAAGCCTTGTTTGGTATTTATGCTAAGAACATTGACAGCAAGTTGTTCAATCCTCTTTTTCCCTTGCTTGTCAGTTGCTTTTTTCTGGAATTTGCTTATTATTTCTTTAAACTGAACATCGCTTAGCTTAAAGCTTCCAGAGATGAGACAGTCCCTGTCAAAGTATTTTATGAGGTCATAATTTGATTTATAGGGTGTGGTATCTAATTTATGACAATCGGAAAGGTAGTTAAGAATTTTGAAATTAGCTGCATTATGAAAGATATTTCGGTACTTTGCCGGATTCAAGCTTATATCGTCCACTAACGCCTTATTGATTTCACAATAGGAGCCGTCAATAATCTCGGCTTTTTTAATGGAATCAATAAATATGTTCATTTCTCGTAGGGTGTATTGGAAAAGGTGAAGACCATCCACCAAAAGCATTTTTTTAATGGGGTCAATACCTTTTATATTTATCCAATATTTAGTGGTTTCTTTATTTTGATTTCTGTATACGATAGAAAGCCACTTTCCTTCGTGAACCGCCTTAAATAAATTTTTGCATATATTATTCATAATGCGCCCTCTTTTGACCCTTATAATAACCAGTTATAATCCTGTCTGCAATCTAATATTGCACCCACATGTACACTTTCACCTTTATTTTGATATATAAGTAAATATCTTTTTAATATTTTTTCTATAATTGTCTAATAATTCTCTCTGTAAACATATCTATTGATGGCAGTTCTTCAGATATTAGTATTTTTATATTAATTTTTTTACACAGGTCTGATAATAAATCTTGCATATATTCATCTCTTACATAAATTGTTCTTGGCTTGCCTTGATTTAGAATAAAATCAATAAAAAAATCAACAATTTGCTGTATCTCATCATCCTCCGGCAACATTACATTATAATGCAGCATTATTCCGGTTTTGCTATCAGCAATAACGAGCAACTTTGGCATAATAGGTCTTTCATATTTCTTATCTTCAACAACAGAATTAATAAATGCTGTATCAAACTCAACTGCATTCTTTAAATACTTCTGCTTTTTCATTTTTTCAATTAACAAATCATCCTCAATAACAATAGTCATTGACCGCCTGTTGGGAATTTGCATCGGTCCTTCAAAATTTAACCATAAATCTTGCTTTTTATCATATATTCTATATAAAGAATTTCCCTCTTCAAAATCAATTTTCAAATTTTTTTCAATCATAGCCCTCAACGACATAAATAGATTCTGAAAAACATAAGTAAGTTCGATAACCTCATCCTGATCCAACATATATGGAGCATAATTAGGCTTGAAAGAATGATAATAAATCCACTGGTTTCTGCCTCTGAATTTAAGTCCAAGATCTTTTATCACTTTTAATTCCTTACTGCTTAATTCTTCTCTATCCCCAAAATAACAAGTTAGATTATCTTGATACCTCATCAATTGAATTGGCGGCATGTTTTTAGCTTCAAACAATTTAAAGAAACCATGAATTGCTTCAAATCCTTTATATACTGAAATTGCAAAACATTGACCACTTTTACCCATCACGCTGCAATAAAATGGCTCTTCATATTCCGGCAGTATGATTGTGATAATATCCGTATCCCAAAGATAATTCCATGGCTCTAATTTTTTAATGTTAATTGTTACCTTATACAATTCATTCCATTGCTCAATACTTGCTTCTTTTCTCATGTTCTCTCCTATAAAAATGTTTTCATCTACGACATATTCATGTGTTTTCTTTAATATTATAACAATGTTCCAAAATTGTCCACAATAAAAACATATGCTTACGCTCTATACTTCCAAGGAGGAGACAGAAGAATACAATCGGCTGCAACTCCTGTGTAACCAAGTCACGGAACCAAAAAAATTCCCGGCATATTATATTAGGGTTATGTGAAAAAGCAGGAGGTTATTATGCAGAAGAATAATTATTACATTAAAACTAACAGAATCTTTAATCACGTAAGAGAATACGGGTGGATAGCGACGGTACTGATTGCAATAGGCGGATTATGGGAGCCGAAATTAGGATTGGCAGTATTATTGGTGATGGCAGGTTTGACCATAACTTCCTTTTTCAGCGGAAGATACTGGTGCGGCAATGTATGTTTTCATGGCAGCTTGTTTGACAAAATAATTTTACCTGTAAGCAGGAATACCAAGATACCGGATTTCTTCAAATCGAAGCCCTTCATCATCGGATTTTTTATATTTTTTATGGCTAACTTTACAAGGAGAATTATAACCGTATCCCAATATTGGGGTACTTATGATATTTGGGATAAGTTAGGCGCCTTATTCTCAAACACTTATTTAATGGTTTTGATTGTAGGCGGTGCCCTTGCAATACTTATAAACCCCAGAACCTGGTGCCAGTTTTGTCCCATGGGCACCATGCAAAAGCTCTCTCATTCCTTAGGTAAAAAATTAGGAATCACCAAAAAAACAGAAAAGAAAGTAACAATTTCAGATAAAGACAGGTGCATAAGCTGCGGAAAATGTGCAAAGGTGTGCCCGTTTCAGCTTGAGCCTTACAAGGAATTCTCGGATAATAACCAATTTGATAATATTGATTGCATAAAATGCAGCACCTGTGTAGCTAATTGTCCCTTAAAAATTCTTTCCCTCAAAAAAGATGCAGCATAAATTCTATAAAAAACGGTGCCGGACACAAAAGCCCGGCATCATTTACATATGCCTATGTTCTCGGGTTACAAGGAGGCTGCAATTGTTCAGCCAAACCTTCCAATTTCATACCTGCCTTTTGCATTACTTTTCCTGATGCAGGATTATTTACTGAATGATAGGATTCAATTCTATTAAACCCCACAACTTCAAACGCAAACTTAAGCACAGTCTTCAGTGCCTCCGTTGCTATGCTCATCCCCCAGTATTTCCTGCTTATAATATAGGCAATATCACCTGTCATACCATTTTCATTAACTACAAACAAACCAAACGCACCTATAGGTTCGTCTATATCTTTGAATGTAATAGCCCATTGATAAAAATTATTATTTTTGTATAGATTAATCCAATCATTTATTTTTAATTCAGTTTCTTTAATACTTCTATGAGGTTCCCATCTCATATAGTTCCTGTATGATTTAATTTATTGACTTTGCTGTTCCTTACATCTTCTCGAATAATATCCGGGATGTTTATCATTTCATCTTGTTTGTCAGTTTTTATTTTATGTTCCATAACGATACCTCATAAATAAATTCCATCCAAACGGTATCTCTCCTATTCATTATTGACAACATATCGAACAGGCCTATTAGTTTTAATAATCTTACCTTCGTTGAGAGCCCTATTTATCCAAGTAATTGCTTGAGATTTTGTTATATTTAATGAAGCTGTTACTTCTTCTATGGATTTAGGCTCCTTTAATAAATTCAACATTAAATTAATTGCTTTATTATAAACATCATAATCAGATGAGCTATATTCATCCTCATTTTCGCCAATAATATTTTCTCTCTCAAACGGAACCCTTTTATCCGTCTTATCAAAATCAAAAATATTTAGCTGATCCATCCTTTTAACTTTATTGCTTATTAATTCTTTAATGGAAATATTGTTAAGGTCTTCTATGCCTACTCCACCCTTTTTAATCAACTCAGTATTTCCAATATATTTGTTGTTATTCCAGACAAATGTATTTACCCATCCTTTTTTAATGTTTTCAACAGCACCTGCCCAAGTTCCCCCTTTGTTATAATCAGATGCAACAACAAATGTACCATTTGATAATGCATAGATATATTTATTCCTATTCATAGCATTTGCAACACTAAAAGGAGCATCAGGATTGTTTGCAGTTAACAATAGCTGTTTCCCACTCAAAATATTATCGCGTATAGCTTTACTCATAATTTTTTTACTTAAAGAGTCTGCCAATATTGATACAACATATCCCTGATTATTTAAAGCAGTAGTTTCGGATATTTCATCAACGCCTTTGGCTCCTCCCGAAAATACTACAAGTTTTTCTTCTACAGCTTTTTTAGCTAAAAGTTGAGTGAATTTTATCCCCTCATCATCAATATTTCTTGATCCTACAATTCCTATCCCTATCTTATTAGCTAATGATAAATCTCCGCAATAAAACAGAATTGGTGGGGAATATTTCTTAAGTGTTGATTTAAGCTTTTTAGGATATTCTATATCACTTCTTGTTACTATTGAGATTCCTTTTCTGCTTAAATCCTCTAACAAGAAAGCTATATTTGCTCCTCTTGAAAGTAAGTTAACAATTCTATCAGCTTCTTCTTCTCTTATCTTTATACTATTTATAATGCTTTCTTTATCCATATTTAATAATTTTGCAGGCTCTCCAATTTTTGAGTTAATAATTTTATTTCCAAGCTCACTCCATTGCAAAGCAGTATACGGTTTATAATAACCATTATTAACTCCAAGGTAGCTACATAATAGAATTGTAACATAAGCGTTATCTGTAATCATTTAATCATCTCCTCCAGAACCTGCGGTATTCGATAAAGCAAATGGATATACTTTACCGGAACCTTTCTCAATTAATTTATATCCACAAACTGTAAATGTCCATCTTGAATCAACCATATCGTCAACAAGTAAAACATTGCCTGATTTAACTTTTATAACTTCAAAACTGTCCCATGCATTTTTAAATTGCATATTGCTATTATGTAATTCTTTTTGCTGTTTAACATTTTTGGTTTTAATTATAGATTCATAATATGGTAATTTTAATTTATTTGCAAGTCGTTTTGCAAAACTTCTTACCAATTCAGGATGCCTAAATGATGGAATCGAAGTCACCCATACTATATCATTATCATCTATTATACTTTTAAGAACTTCTGCTGATGCATCCACTAAATCATCAGAAAAGTATTTATCTACATATTTATTCTGTTTTACAATCCTACCCCAACCTGCATCACCATAGCTGCTTAAAGCTAATCCGTTTTGACATATATATGATTCTGGTATTTTGTTTTTATTTTTTATCGTAACCCCCATAGGCCATTTTTTTCTTGGCAAAATAGTATAAAAATCTGTTTTAAGAAATTTTGTTGCTTTTAATACATTCTCAAGCATTGGCATCTCAGGGAATATTGGATACCCAACACAGTTACTGCATTTTCCGCAATCATGTGCGGTTGTATCATTTAACTCATTGGCAACAAATTTCATATAGCATTCTTTCGTATTAATAAAATCATTCATCCTTTTTAATTCATGTTTTCTTATATTAGTTATTCTCTCGCTATACTCCATATCGGGTTTCCAAGGTGAAATTGATTTAAAATATAATACTTGCCCTTTTATTTTTTCTTTATATATATCTCCATTGACCAATAAAAATTTTAATGAGTTCTCTAATCTCCCTTTCGCTATATCGACTTGATTCATTATCTCTCCCCTAGTCATGCCATTATTATTCTCAAGTAACCTTACAATACCGTCCATTTCTTTATATGTAGGAAAAGCAGTATTGATAAAATATTCTGTTATATCATCATCTTCGCTTCCAGCAAGCAATATTGCATATGCCCTATCTAATGCTCTGCCAGCACGACCTATTTGTTGATAATAGCTTACCACATTACCCGGCTTTTGAAAATGAATTACAAAACCTATATCCGGCTTATCAATTCCCATACCTAATGCAGTTGTCGCAACGATTACTTTTATTTTATTTTTCATAAACATATCTTCAATTATTAAACGTTCATTTTGTCCATTATCATTTTCTGATTTTAAACCTGAATAATAAGCCCTTGAAGATATACCGTTTTGATTTAACCACTTATTTACAATATTACAATCATTTTTTGTCAAACAGTATACGATACCTGTACCGCTCATTTTGTTAATATTTTCAACTAACCATGCCAATCTCTCTTCTTTCCTGTTTAGATGTATTACTTGAATACATAATGACTCTCTAACTAATGGTCCTCTTTGCACTAAAATATTATTACCCAATTGGTTTGTTACATCCTCAACAACACGGTTATTCGCTGTTGCAGTTGTTGCAAGCAAAGGTACATTACTAGGTAAAAATTTTACAATATTTTTTATTCGTCGGTAATCTGGTCTAAAATCATGTCCCCAATCTGAAATACAATGAGCTTCGTCGACTACCAACATACCAATCGACTTAGTAATTTTATTCAGAACCTTTCTTTGAAAGTCATCATTAGCTAATCTTTCCGGCGAAATAAACAAAATATCAATTTTATCAGCAGCGATTTCATCAATTATTTCATTCCATTCATCAGGATTATTAGAATTAATCGTTCTTGACACCAAGAGCAGCTTATTAGCTGAATCTAATTGATTGTTCATCAAAGCTAATAAAGGACTGATTATTATAGTCAGTCCTCTTCCTGTAGCTCTCAATATTTTTGTACTTAAAAAATAAATTATACTTTTGCCCCAGCCTGTTTTTTGAACAACTAATACTCTCTTCCCCCTAAGTACTTCCAAGATAGCGTCTAATTGACCATCCCTAAATTCCGCATCTTTCCCAAAAGCCTGCTTTAAATACTTTGTTGCTTCCGTTACAAAATTATTCATACATCCCCCTATGGAAATTAAATAAATAATAATCTATGAACTATAATTCTAGTGCTACCCAATAATCTTTGTATAAAACTTTCTTGTTCTCGGACCATCAAATTCACAGAAGTAAATTCCCTGCCATGTTCCTAATTTTAACACTCCATTTTCAATTATAACCGAACAAGATGAACCCATAACTGATGCCTTGATATGAGCATGTGAATTCCCCTCCATGTGTCGATGGCTTCTTTCCTTTGGAAACACTTTTTGAAGCGTGTTTAAAATATCATAAACAACATCAGGATCGGCATTTTCATTAATTGTTATACCTGCTGTTGTATGAGGTACAAAAACAATTACAACTCCATCTTTGACTTTGCTGTTTCTTACATCTTCACGAATAATATCTGTGATGTTAATCATTTCGTCTTGTTTGCTTGTTTTTATCGTGTGTTCCATGACTACACTCCTAACCATTATTAATAACAAACTATATGTATTTACTCATATTTTATACTTTAGATTAAGTAATTTTGCAAATCCCTTTTTATTTTTAGGAACGTTACGATTTTCATCAAATCTTTTCAAATAGTCTCCTATTTCATTATTTTCAAGATCTTCAAGAAATGCAATTTCTAAATAATACTTAGCCCTTGATGAGCCAACATAAATCAAACGCTTGTTTTCCGGACTAACTAGACCTCTGATTGATACATCTATTATAAGAACAGCTTTTGCTTCAAGTCCTTTAAATTTTCTAATTGTAGTAAATAAAATAGAATTATTTTTAGGTATAGTAGTGATTTTATAACCTTCATATAAATCATCAGTATTTAGCCATGATTTTTCTAGTGAAGTAGCTGTTAATATAACAATCTCATCAGGCTTTAAATTTCCTTCTACTATTACTTTTTTAATAAACCCTTTAACTAATACATTCAACTCATTTTCTGATTTATAAAATTTTGCATAGGGAATTTCTCCATGTATATCATTAATCCTTGAACCTTCGTCAACACCAATAATACTACAGGATGTTTTGAAAATTTCCGCAGTATTTCTACAATTTTTGTTTAATACTAATCTGCATTCTGAATTCTCTATCCATTCAGGCAGTTGATTCTTCATAATATACTGATTGCGGTCATAGAAAACATAAAAACAACCCCTTTTCTCTTTAACCAATTCATACAACCTATTTAATAATCTATCATCTAAATCCTGACCTTCATCAACTATAACATTAGAGTATATCCAGTCATCAGCTTCAAAAACTGTTTCCAAATAATCTTCAAATTCATTAACTAGGTCTTCTATTGATGTTCCTTTATTTCCTAATATTTCATAAGCTAATGAATGTACATTATGAAAAACAACATTAGGAATAGAATTGTAATCTCTCAAAACATCTTTTAAGAAACTATTATAGCATAAGAATAATACACTCTCCCTTTGTTCGGCAAGTGATTTCGCTTTTTCAACAGCTAAAACAGTTTTTCCTGTTCCTGCTAATCCATGAATTACTGCAGTCTTCTGTTCTTCTAAAAAATTCAGTAAAGCTATTTGTTGATTTGTTAATTGAATATAAAAATACTCAGCTTCTTCTATTGATGTTCGTAACTTTGGAACAATATGAAAATGTGGGCAAAGAAAATTAACCATATCATTAAACCTTTTTTGATTTAATGTTACATTACGATATTTTTTGTTCCAATAATTAAATATGCCATCTATATCTCTCTTAGGGAAATCTAAAGAACTTTTATCCAAAATAATTTCACGTGGAGATTCAGCAGGTAACAAAACGTCTTTATCTATGTCCATTGATGTAAACCATACTGCAAAACAAATCATAGGTATCTCACTGAACTTATATTTCAATAATAATCTATCTTGAATTTCATACATGCTTCTTCTTGCCTGGCTAAAAGGGTTTATTTCTTTCTTAAATTTTGTTTTCACATTCGTTTGATACCAGATTCCATCCTTATATTCTATCTCTCCTGACTTTACTTCAATAACCATTATTCCTTTTGTCGGATGCATTACAACAAAATCAGCTTCTCCTATTGTTCTTTCTTTGATTCCAACCCAATTATAAGAGTGAAATACTACATAATTATTATCCAATGTCCTAAGAGAATTAAAAACTTTTTCTTCGCCATAGCTATTATTAAAATTTTCAGGTAAACTTGGAATAAACACTGCCATTTTTCAATCTCCTCACATGTCTAGAAAATACAATTAATTAAATAATTGTTTATATATCAAGTGCTTCTCTAATTATCTCTTCTGTTGTCTTTCCTGCCTCAATACCATCAACAAAAAATTGAAAAGCTTCTAATCTCAATTTTTTCTTACTTTCTTGATCTTTCACTATTTTCTCAACTAATTCCTCTGGAAGCTCATCCCTTGTTTTATAAAATAAAGTTCTTGATGGTGCTTTAGAAAAAACAATATCTCTGCTAGCACATAAATTCCATATTTCTGAACTAATAGAACTGATATTTTTCCCCGCTTTTGTTGCAATAATTTTTGTTAAACCAGTCTTACTATACGATAAAAGATCTTCAATGAATTGCTTTCCTTTAAGAGTATTCCCTTTCAGACATTTAACACTTATAAGACCCTTTGAAATGATATTAATAACACCATAATCAATCAGCAGTGAGAATGATATTCTCTGCTCTTCATTCATGCTATCATATGATGCAGATTTGAAATTTTCATTCACTTTTAATTTACAATCATTATACATATCTATTATTTGTTTTTTTGTACATAAGCTGCTGTTTAATAATTTCAACCTGCCATGTTTTGACTGATTTGAATAAAGCAAATAGCCATATGCCGGTTTCCCGTCTCTCCCCCCTCTTCCAACCTCCTGATAATATTGTTCAACTGTTTCAGAAATCAAATAATTTACTACCACTCTAATATCAGCGATATCTACACCCATGCCAAATGCTGATGTAGCAAATACTATTTTTATTGTTCCTTCTGTAAATCCGTTCATTACTTGCTCTTTAAGCTCTTCTGGGGCATCTGAATCATAAAATGCTACACCTTCGTATACGTTTTTATATTTTTCATACAATGTTCTCGTAGTACCTTTATTACCAAACTTTCTATGCACAAAAACCAGAATCTTTTCCCCTTTATGCTTGTCCAAAATCTTTTCTAATTCTTCATCTTTTGTTTCATCTTTTCCGCTACCTATATTTATAATTTTAAGTTTAAGATTGTCCCTCCAAAGGTTTTTGCCCTTTACAATAGTAGTTATTTTAAACTCCTTTTTGATCTGTTCCTGTTGCTTTTCATTTAATGTTGCTGTCAAACATAAGAGACTCGGCCATCCATTTTCTCCAAAGATGGCATTAATAAAAACCTCAATATTTCTATATGCCGGCCTGAATCCTTCACCCCATTGAGAAACACAGTGAACTTCATCAATAGCAACTAATCCAATTTTATCTTTTAGTCTATTCAGAGCAAACTCAAGATACCCGTCTGTTGATATTCTTTCAGGTGAAACAAAAATAAATTGTGGTAAATTCCCCTGTAACATATTTGTTATTGTTGTAAATTGTTTGCGATAATCCATACCTGAGAAATTAACAGATGTAAATCCCAATTTTAGCATTTGGTTATGTTGTTGATTCATTAAAGCAATTAAAGGAGAAATTACAATCGTAGTCTTTTTAATACATATTCCTGCTACTTGATAAATAAGAGATTTACCACCACCTGTTGGCATTAGACATAATACTCTTTCATTTTTTAACAATAAATCTATTGTTTCTTCCTGCACATCACGGAATCCTTCATATTTAAAGTATTTTTCTAAAACTTCATATTTATCCATAATACCACCTAAAGGATTGTCCCAAATTTAAGAATATCATCATTTCCTGTTAGATTAGTAATTGCCTCTTTATTTAACATAGTAACAAAATCATAAAAGTCATTGGTAATTAAGAAACGATAATCTGTTGGATATTGCATTTCAAATCTCTTTTTTATCTCTTCCTCAATAACTCGATAAATTCTAAGAGTATATAATCCAAATGTTTCGAAGGGATAGAAATAATTATGTTCAGCCTCGATAATATTTGTCTTTGTATAGGTAAGGTCCTTAACCATTAAGAATTCAGATGTTTCTGAAGGCATATCTATACCTTCCTTCTTATAATCACCCGTTAGAAAATGCAATGAGTAAATACCAGCCTTATAATTTCCTGGAAAAACCCTTGGATACATATGATTTAGAATATTTGATAAAATACCATAACCTATTACACCATTTAGGTAGCAGGCTCCATTTTCCATTTCAACAAGTTTGTTTTCATCAATCTTATTAATTGTTGACATAACATTTTCATCAAATTCTTCATCATAATCGTTGGCAAAATCCATAATATTATAAAAAGTATCATAGATTTTTTGTGCCTTCACACTGTAAAACTTGCTTTTCCATTCATTTAATGCTTCTGATTTACTAAGTAATCCATTTTTAATAACATCCGTTTCTTTTTTTAATATATGATTTTTAAAATCTTCAACAGCTTCTCCATACTCGTCCATCATATCTAAATCAAATATAATGTGATACTTTTCATTTAATTTACCATTATTATTAATTAATTTTTGTAAGAATAATGAATAGTTGCTCATCGCTGTAAAAGGTCCGCTCAAAGCAATATTATCTATATACTGTTTAACATATTTCATCAATACTTTTTGCATTATACTCCAAACCTTTTCAAAATGTTCTTGATCCCTTATTAGTCGAAATTCTTCATTCCATACTTGTGTATCCATAAGACTTTGAATCATTTTTATTTCCTCCTTATAATTTCACTTTCTCATTTAAAAATTTTTGCTTAGTATAGAAAATACCGACATCATTTCTTTACTCTCAAACATTGTTTTCATAGATCATAAAATAATACTATTCTTATATCAATTTTCTTATTACGTTAACAATACATTTAACATCATTATTGAGTATTCTTTGCAAACAAAATACTAAAAACTATATTTTTTAACTAATCAGCAGTACTCCTTGCTTCAAGTTCATCATTGCACACATGTATAAGTTCATTTATTATTGTTTTTACCTCAGATAACTCATTATCTGTGTCATCAACAAGTACTATTTTCTTATAAGTATCATTTAAAAAAGACATATAAATATGTAGGATTACAATACATGTGTTACATTAAAACATTTTATCCTATGGATT
>DAOOVO010000105.1:0-14434 GCA_035370245.1 Pseudobacteroides sp. | reverse complement strand
AAATCGTAAAATCTTATTGACCGAAAACTGTCAATTATATTTTACCATTCACAACAGTCTGGGTATGGGGGTCTAATAGCTCTGGACAGCTTGGAGACGGAACCACAAATAGCAGCAATATACCTAAAAAGCTAGAGAATTTGAGAGATATAAAAGCAATAGCAGCAGGAGAATCTAATAGTTTAGTGATAAAAAATGATGGAACGGTATGGACATGGGGGCGTTATTGGGAAAAACAGAATGGAATAGGAACATCAAAAAGCCGTACCGAACCTGTACAGATAGAGGGTTTATTTGACGTAAAGGCTGTCGCAGCAGGAAGTTTTCATAGCCTTGCATTAAAAAATGACGGAACAGTATGGACATGGGGATATAATAGTTCTGGGTTTGGAGATGAGGCAACAAAAAGCAGCAATATACCTATACAGGTAAAGGATTTGGGTGATATAAAAGCAATAGCAGCAGGAGGAAGTCATAGCCTTGCGATAAAAAATGATGAAACAGTGTGGAGCTGGGGGGATAACCAGAAAGGACAGCTTGGAGATGGAACCAGAGACAGTAGAGATATACCTGTTTTGTCAAAAGATGTTACATCGCCTACAAATCCGGCGGATTTAACAGCTGCTATAGAAGAAAATCATGTGGTACTAAAATGGCAACCTTCAATAGATGGAGATGAAGTAGCCGGGTATGAAATTTACCGTGATGATGTCATGATAGATACGGTGAATGAAACTACTTTTATTGACGCAGATATCGAAGTAGATAAAGCATATATATACAAAGTAATAGCTTTTGATGTTTCGGGAAACAAGTCTGAAGCAATTATCGTTGTTGCTAACGATATACTACAGCCTTCTAAACCTTCAAACATTGTAGTTGCCAAAACACCTACAACAGTTTCACTGGAATGGGAAGCTTCAACAGATAATATGTGGGTCGAAGGATATGTAATATACAGAAACGGTGAGAGAGTCGGAGAATCAAAGGATACAAGCTATGTTGATAAAACGGTGCCACACAATTCAACTTACATATATACTATAAAAGCTTATGACAAGTCTGGCAATTTGTCGGAAGAAAGCGATGCTGTAACGGTGACTACAGAATCATTAACATATGTTCCTCTGGCGGCAGGTGGAGGTCATAGTCTGCATGTTAAGAGTGATGGAACAGTATGGGTATGGGGAGATAATCAGTATGGTCAATTGGGTGATGGTACAAGCACTACTACTGCTACACTAGTGAAAGACCTGAAGGATATTGTTGCTGTGGCAGCAGGAGAAGATAGTAGTCTTGTGTTAAAAAATGACGGAACAGTATGGACATCCCAAAATGTACAGATAAAGGGTTTAAGTGATATAAAATCAATAGCAGTTGGAAGAAGTCATAACCTTGCATTAAAGAATGATGGAACAGTATGGGCATGGGGAAGTAATGGTTATGGACAACTTGGAGACGGAACAACTAAAACAAGTTATACTCCAGTGCAGGTAGAGGAATTGAAAGATGTTAAAGCAATAGCAGCAGGAGAATATCATAGCATTGCGTTAAGAAATGACGGAACAGTATGGGTATGGGGATATGCTGCTAGACAGCTTAGTGATGGAATGTCTACAAACAGTACTAAACCTGTACAGGTAGGGGAATTGAAGGATGTTAAAGCAATAGCAGCAGGAGGATATCATAGCATTGCGTTAAGAAATGACGGAACGGTCTGGGCATGGGAGCTAATAGTGAAGGTCAACTTGGAGACGGGACAACTAAAACAAGTTATACACCAGTGCAGGTAGAAGGTTTGAAAGATGTTAAATCTATAACAGCAGGAAGATATTATAGCCTTGTTTTGAAAAATAACGGAACGATATGGGCATGGGGATATAATAACGAAGGGCAGCTTGGAAATGGAACAGCAGGCACATGCAGAACTATACCGGAGCAGGTAAAGGTATTAAGTGATGTTTCAGCTATAGTAGCGGGGAATTATCATAGCCTTGCGATAAAAACTGATGGAACAGTATGGGCGTGGGGGGGCTAATACCAAAGGTCAGCTTGGAGATGGAACAAAAATTAATAGATTTATACCTACCCTTTCAAAGGATATTACTGCACCGACAATTCCTACAAATTTAACTGCTGTCATTGAGGATGGCAGTGTAATTCTAAGCTGGAGTGCATCAACTGACGAAGGTGGTATAGCTGGATATGAGGTGTTCCGTAATGATGTTAGAATAGTAACAGTAACTGATACTACTTTTTCAGATACAGGAATATCTGAGGATAAAATATATGTGTATAAGGTTAGAGCGTACGATGCATCAGGTAATATATCTGAAGCAGCAAGTGTTGTATTAAACGACAATGAAGTTCCATCAACTCCTACAAACTTGAAAATATCTTCAAATACCATTACAACGGTTTCATTGGAATGGACTGCTTCTGAAGATAATTTATGGGTTGAAGGATATGAAATATATAGAAATGGAGTTAAGGTTGGAGATTCGAGGGAGACAAGCTTTACTGATATGAAAGTACCTCACAATTCATCCCATGTATATACAGTAAAAGCTTATGATAAGTTCCACAACTTATCGGAAGAAAGCAATTCTGTCAGTATAACAACGGGGGCGTTAAAAACAATTCCTTTAGCAGCAGGAGGAAATTACAGTTTTCAAGTCCAAAAAGATGGAACAATTAAAGCATGGGGATATGGACATGATAAAACTATAGAGATACAGAAAACAGTAGCTGTGGCGGGAGGAAATAATACTGTTGCATTAAAGGACGATGGTACAGTATGGGAAATTGACAGTAATGGTATTATAACAGAAGTACCGGATCTATGTGATGTTACATTTATAACTGCGAGTAGGTCCCATAAAATAGCAATAAAAAGCGATGGAACAGTATGGGCATGGGGATATAACAATTATTGGCAGATTGGCAGTGATACTGCTGCAAGGAGCTACAATCCTATTCAGGTAAAAGGATTAAGCGATGTTATAGCAATAGCAGCAGGAGGAAATCATAATATAGCATTAAAAAGCGATGGAACAGTATGGACATGGGGGCATAACAACCATGGACAGCTTGGCAATGAAACAACAATAAACAGTAACAAACCTGTTCAGGTTAAGGAATTAAGCCATGTTATAGCAATAGCAGCGGGAGCTAATCATAGCCTAGCATTAAGAAATGACGGAGTAATGTGGGCATGGGGATATAACAACCAAGGGCAGCTTGGAGACGGTACAAATATCAACAGAAGTAAGCCTGTTATATCTGTTGATACAAATCCACCATCGGTACCGAAAAATCTTGTTTCATTGTCTACCGATACTACAGTATCTTTGTCATGGGAAGCTTCATTTGATGGATCAGGAGTAGAAGGATACAATGTATATAGGGATGGTGTAAAAATAGCTACTGTTACAGAAACAAAATATGAGGACACTGATATAACTCAGGGAAAAACATATGTCTATACAGTTACAGCTTTTGATGTATATGGATACGAATCTGAGTACAGTAATTCAGTTATAAACGATACTGAGGCACCTACACCTCCCACAGAGTTGGTGGTGGTTTCAAAAACTGCATCTAAGATTACACTTTCGTGGACAGCTTCCACTGATAATGTGGCTGTCAAGGCATATGAAGTTTTCCGTAACGATACAAAAGTGGGAGAAACGTACACTACAAGCTATACTGATACGGGTTTGAATCCCGATACCTCCTACAAATATTATATAAAGGCTTTTGATATATCTGGTAATTATTCGCTTCAATCACAATATTTGCATGAAATTACCTATAAAGATACTACAGCACCTTCGACACCAAGCGGAATATCTTTAGGTAGTAGCAATGATACATCTTTTGAACTTAAATGGAATAGTTCCTATGATGATGTAAGGGTTGCAGGGTATGAGATATACCGGGACGGAGTCAAAATAGGTACTTCACAAAATAATAAATTTTCTGACGCTGGAGTAAAATTTGGGACAACCTATTCTTATACCGTGAGAGCATTTGATTCATCTGATAATATATCAATGGAGAGCATTCCTCTGGTTGTAACAGAATACGGTAACAGCATTAAAACTGCTGAGGTTATACAACTTGGCACAGATATACAAAGTGCTATAGAATTTGCTGGTGATCAAGACTTTTTCTCTTTTGTTGCACCTGATGAAGGTATTTATACGATTATATTCCATATTAATACCTGTAGCTATGATGACAAGTATTTGGATTTATATGATAGAGAAGGGAATAAAATAGATTCGGATAATAGCTATAATGATACCAGAGTATTAAAGATAGAAAGGAAATTGTCGGGGGGAGAAACTTACTATATCAGAGTATATGACAGTAGAATAACTGCAGCTTACTCTATAAAGGTGACTTTGTTGTCGGATAAGGAGAGTCCCACAAATCCAACGGGTCTAAAAGTATTGTCAAAATCAGAGGCTTCCATTACTCTTGGATGGACAGAGTCAACAGATAATATATGTGTTTCGGGATATGAGATTTATAGAGATGGTATTAAGGTAGGAAGTATAAGTAAAACTGATTCTGAAGCAAGATATACAGATACTTACCTGATACCTGAAAAAACATACAAATATACGGTAAAGGCTTTTGACTCAGCAGGAAATATATCTCCTGCAAGTAATGAGGTAACAGTGAAGACTGAGCAGGATGTAATTCCACCATCTGTGCCTCAAGGCTTGAGAGAAACAGGTAAAACGGCTACATCTTTCTCTTTTGAATGGGAGAAGTCTACTGACAATGCATGGGTAAAAGGATATGAAATTTATAGGAATGGAATAAAGATTGATACGGCAGAACGAACTTCTTATACCCAAAGCTTTGCTTCTACGATAACAAGTTACAAATATACAGTAAAGGCTTATGACGTTTCAGGTAACATATCGGATGAGAGTGTGGTACTGATATGTGATAACACACCTCCCGAAAGTGTGAAAGATATCAAAATTATATCAAAAACTTCTTCATCGGTTAGTTTAAGCTGGACAATGCCGGAAGATAATGTAGGAGTAAAATATTATGAAATTATTAGAAATGGCAGCAAAGCAGGTACTGTTACAAATACAAGTTTTACTGATATATTGCTGAATCCTAATACACAATATACTTATGAACTTATTGCATACGATTTTGCAGGAAATGCTTCAGAGAATGTTTCATACATTGTCGTAACGGAGAAAGATACCAAGGCACCTTCCGTACCAGTGAATATGAACCTTTTATCCAATTCAGGAACAAGTGTTACTCTTGTATGGACTGCTTCAATAGATGATATTAAAGTAGCAGGATACTATATTTACCGGGATGGAGAAAAAGTGGGTACAACGGTAGATACTACTTATACAGACAGCGGATTGGAGGAAGATAAAAATTATGTATATACAATACGGTCGTTTGACACTTCAGGAAATGTTTCAGAGGATAGCAAGGCTATTGTTTTGGACAGAATTGCTCCCACAAAGCCTGAAGGTCTGATGGTAGTGTCAAAGAGTGCATCTACGATTACCATTTCGTGGACGGCGTCTACAGACAATGTAGAAGTAATAGAATATGAAGTTTATCGTGACGGTAAAAAAGTAGGTACCACCAAGGATACAATTTATACCGATAGCGGACTTGAGCTGAATAATACTTATAGTTATACAGTAAAGGCATGTGATGCTTTTAAGAATACATCAGAAATAAGTGAAAGCATTGAAGACTCTACAACTATTGATACAGAAGAACCTACCACACCTAATGGCTTGAAAATATCGTCAAGGACCGGATATACAATAACAATTTCATGGAATCCATCAACAGACAATACAGGGGTGGCAGGATATGAAATATATAGGAATGAAGTCAAAGTTGGAACAACATCGATTACATCTTATACCGATACCGGTTTGACAACAGGTAAAACTTATTCCTATACAGTTAAAGCCTTTGATGCTTCCGGAAACATTTCCAAAGCTAGTATTGCAATCAATGGCGTTCCATTAAAGCCGGAAATTGCAAAAGTGGACCCTGTAGATATGTCATTATTTGGTGGTGCTGTAGATCAGCAGCTAAGAATATATTGCACAATGAGTAGTGAAAGGTCGGTTAAAAAAGCGACGGTTGAGTATTCAACAGATAATATTAACTGGACAACTATTGGAAACATGCAAGGATCTGAAGCAACTCTAGAGGATACACAGTACTTTCTATTCACGTATTATTGGGATATAAGGCCTCTTAAAACAGGAGAGTACAAGGTTAGATATACTGCATATGATGATGCAGGTGCTTGTGAAAGCAAAATTGTAACATATGAGATTGATAAGGACGCACCTTCTGCACCGAAGAATCTGAAAGTTGTTTCGGTATATGGAGAAGTACAGTTGTCATGGGAAGTTCCTATTGATTCGGATGTGTCCGGCTACATAATTTATCGTTCCGATAGCGAAACAGGCCGATATCTTCCAATGCAAGAAATATCGGGACGTATAACATGTTACTATACCGATTTTGCTGTTACCGATGGAGTAACATACTACTACAAGGTTATGGCTATTGATAAATTCGGACAGGAAGGATTACCTTCAAATGTAGTGTATGCAAAAGTTGTGGGCAGTGATATTATAAAGCCTGTTGTAAAACAGATAAATCCGCCAAACGGTTCTGTGATTGCTAAAAGTGCAACAATAACAGTTGAAACGACTGATAATAATATGGTTTCAACCATAAAGCTGCAGTATTCACTGGATAAAGGACAAACATGGATTGATGCTTCTATTGGAGTAATACAAGGGACGAATAAGGCTCAATTTAATTGGACTACACCTGAAATAAACGGTGAAATCATGGTAAGAGCCATCGCGGTAGACCGTGCAGGTAATGAAAGCGATGGGGAACCTGTAAGGACTTATATAATTGATCGTAAGGGGCCATCAAAGGTAACAGGACTGAAAGCAATTCCGTCATCTACCAGTATAATTCTTAACTGGGATGACGTGCCTGATGCAGATTTTTCTTACTTCGAAGTGGAATGCTTGGATGATAAAGGTATATTTAACCTTGTTGGTAGAGTCAGTAACAGGAGGGGAATAGTATTAGACGGTTTAAAGCCGAATACTTCATATACATACAGAGTCTGTGCTTATGATATTTATGGTAACAGAGGTCAGGTATCCGATGAGATATGTGTCAGAACTTCTGAAGATGTTTCTATACCTGTTGTTAGATACCTTGGCCCTGCATCCGACAGATATAGCCAAAGTATTATGCTCAGTGCCAATATATATGACGATACATCTATTGCATCTGTATTGTTTCAAGTATCTACCGACAATGTAAATTGGACCGATATTCACTATATCGAGAATTCTGCAAATAATTCCAGTTTTTCCTGGAATTATGATGTCTCGAAATTACCGGAAGGGAAGATCTATATAAGATGTTTGGCGAGAGATACCAAAGGTAATGAATCTTCAGGTAGCCCTGTTAATGAATATATCATAGATCATACTGCTCCTGCAAAACCGTCAAATGTACAAGTGACAACAGATGCCGGTTATATTAACTTGAGATGGACACGAGGGAATGAATCGGATCTTAAAAACTATAAATTATACAGGTCTGTTAACAATGGACCATATTCAGTGATACAAACAGGATATGGATATTTGGATTATACTGATAGAAATGTACAAGCAAACTTGTCGTATAAATACAGAATAACTGCAGTTGATATTTCAGGTAATGAAAGTGAAGCATATGAAACATCAACTGTGATATTGCCTAAGGATAGTACTAAGCCTCAGATACATAGTGTTTCCTACAAAAATAATTCAACACTTCCGGCAAATCCAAAGATTTCTGTGCTTGCTGAGGATAACTATCTGCTAGAAAGTGTCAGAATGAAATATAGAAGGGCTGATTCTTCGGAGGAATGGATTGTTGGAGATATTATTAAAGGAATAAATTCATACAGCAGTGTTGTTGAATTTCTCTGGAACACTGATGAGCTAACTGATGGCAACTATGAAGTTGTATTCATTGCAAAAGATATCAACGGGCTTGAAAGTGATGAATACAAAGTAACTTACAATCTTAATATTATGCCTCCTAAAGCCACTGTATTAAAGGCTGTACCTTCAGGCTGGAAAATAGAACTTCAGTGGGATAAAAATACAGAGCCTGATTTAGCTGGATATCATATATTGAGAGGAAATGCATATGACGGAGAATTTGTTCTTATTGGCAAGACCACTAATACTTCATATATAGATACGAAAGTTGAGGCGGGCACTACCTACTATTATGTTGTAGAGTCAGTGGACAAATATTTGAATAAATCAAGAAGTAATATTGTCAGCGGGATTCCGACTGAAGATGATGATGAAAAACCGGTAGCAGTTATTAAGGCAGACAGATTTTCCACAACAAATACTTATATTTTATTTGATTCAACCGCTTCAATAGATAACCATAAAGTTGAAGATGTTTTATGGGATTTTGGGGACGGTACGCAATCAACCGAATGGAAAGCATATCATAAGTATTCCGAACCTGGAGACTACACGGTTAGTCTTGCTGTATATGACTCTGCGAGAAATTATTCTACAACACAGCATGTCATCCGGATATATGATAGTGCTCTGACGAGTAAAGTAAATATTCAGGTTATCGATGATTCGACAGCTTTGGGTTTGAGTAATGCCGATGTGATTGTTAAGATGCCTGATGGCTCCGAGGAGAGCTTTATTACAGATGAAAGTGGTTTTATATATTTATTGATTCCTTTTACAAATGAACAAGACATTGGGAATTTGACGGTATATGCCTTTACAACCGGATACAGGCCTGCTAAAAAAGAGATTCAGGTCTCAGCAGGTGTTTCCAATAATGTAGTCATAAGAATTGTAAAAGATAAACTTGTTGAAGGAGAGCTAACATTTAGGAGAATGACCCTCGATGAAGTCAAGGCTGCCGGTCTTGATATCAAGGCTCCTGAAAACCAGTATGTTTACAGCTTCAATATTCATCTTGGATATACTGTAGTATGTAATAGCTTTGGTCAAATTGCGAATAATTCTACTTATACTATTAGGGAATATGATTCGACTACAAATTCAAATAAGACTACGAATGTATATGTAAATGCCATACCGTCTAAGGACGTTAAAAGACCTCCAACAATAGTGTATATAGAATTACCGGGCGATGTCAGTATGTTAAAGGAATTCTTTATGGTTAATCTCAGGGTTAAGAACCTTGCGGAGGATGAGGAATTTGTAATAGAGGATGCTAAAGCAAAGCTGAATGTACCTTCAGGGCTTACTATAGTAAAAGGAAATGCAGAGCAAAACCTCACACCGAAAGACATACCCGGAGGCAGCGAGGGCAATTCATCATGGATAGTACGTGGAGACAAGAAGGGAAGTTATAACTTATCTGCAGATTTCAGTGGAGTGTTGCAGCCTTTTGATGAGCAGATTTCTGCCACATTTACTTCAAAAAATCCTATAGTGGTAGAGGAAGAATCTGGACTTAGGGTAATAATCGAAGTGGAAAGCCAGAAGTATGTCAACGATAAACTGCTTTACAGAGTTGGGCTTAAGAATGAAAGAAAATCAGATGTAAATATGCCCAATATATCAATGCAAAACTCTACACTTATTAGAAGGTACAAAACAACAGAAGATATGTCACTGAAAAATACTTCTCTTGAGGTATTAAAAAGCAAGGAAATAATCTGGAGTGAGTTTTATGTAAATCCAAATGTTTTTAATGGCTTGAATAATAAATCACTCCAATTGGTAGAGTATGCAGCTGAGGCACTAGGAAATGAGGATTTGCCTATAGAGATTAGACCAGTTGAATATGGTACATTCGGGAGGATAAAACCTAGGATATATGTAATTGATCCTGTTACAGGAATAGAGTATGAATGCATTTCCTTGGATCTTATAAGGTATAGATCGAAAGAAAATGATATAATGCCTGATCTTAAAATTAAGACAAGTAGGGGCATATCTGATGGAGTAGAAGTACAGGAAGTTTGTGAAATAAAAATAGTTGACAGGGTTTTTAATGTTACCAAAATAGTATTGACAGATGCAAATGGGGAATATATCTACAAAGGTGGAAGTATTGACAATGTTAAAATAGAATATCCAGGAGTCGAAACATACACAATTGAGGTATCAGCTGACATGGGGATTACCGACTATCAAAAGGTACGAATAATTGATCAGAACCTTTTGCCAAAGGAGGTTTTTGGTAATGTTTCCGGATATGTATGGAACAAAGATAACAATCAACCTGTTATAGGAGCTGAAGTTATTATAGGTTCTGCTACAACTTTAACGGGGGAAAAAGGATTATTTGAATTCAAAGACATTATGCTGGATAGTGATAAAATAACAGTTAGAGCAAACGGTTTTCCAGAAAAGGTTGAAAAGGTAGAATTGAGTGATGGTAGTTTTGTAAAAATAGACTTAAGCATATTACCTGAGATAACAGAGGTTCGGTCGCATTATTCCAGCAGCAAAAATAAGAGGTCTTCTATTATACCTGTAAATATTATTCCAGATACCATTTATTTCTTTATAGAAACAGATTTAAAAGGTGATGGAGAAGTTATAAAGTATCTTTATAAGATAGAAGATAGAAATGGTAATGTTAAATATCATGGAGAAAGTGAATGGAATTTTGTGGATATTAAGAATATTAAGAATTTAATGTTGCCAGGTGATAGATTGCTGTTTGCAGTACAAACAAAGAGTGATTACTATGGAGATTATATAACAAAATATGTGGATTCCAAATTAGTCATGGCAAAGGAATTAAAACTCTTAAATGGAATTAACTGGGTAGTTGATATTATGAAAGAAGTTGAAGAATATCGTCCTGGTAATTATATTAAAAACATTAGAGATAGTATTACTGGATTTATAAAATATCGTGAAGATAAAAAAGGCGAAAAGATAGATTTTCCTAAAGAAATTGAAATATTTAAGTATTATTGGATTGAATCAGCTAATCGTGAGTTTGATTTTATTATTGATTATGATTTTTATAATGCAAAAGCAACGATTACTGCTATTGCAGGTAAAGAAAGTGCAGGATATGCAGAAGAAATTGGGAGAAATAGTAAAAAGACTATATTTCACATAAAAAATGGACAAGAAGTAAATGTTGAAGTTGAGTCAACTATTCAGGCAAAACTAAATCTGGTGATAGTGTATGATGATGCTGACCTTAAATGGGGACTAGAATCAATTAATATTGAAAATGAGTTTGGAGTTATCGGAAATTTTCCTGTTAAGTTCCCTATTCCGTTAAAATATGGTTTTTCAGGATACATACTTGTTGAATTTGGAGGAGAGATTAACGTATTTTCAGAGGTAAGTATTCCAAATATTTCAGAATTGGATGGTATTGGAGATTTAGTAGCCCGGATAAAATCTCACATTTTCGTATACGTAAAAGGAGCAATCGGAATAGAGGCACTAAAGGGTTTAGTTGGGGCAGATTTATTTATCAAGGGGAATTTTTGTGTAGATGTCCCTTCTTGGGAGGCTGACTTTTATCTAACCTATGGATTAGATTACACATTTGTATGGGGACTCATTGGCGATGAGGTTGAGGCCGGCGATATTGGAAAGAAAGAAAACGATGAAGAAGGAGAAGGGGATGTTAAGGCTCAGAGTATATCGGAGGAGCATGAGGTGTTTTACAGTATGAATAATGAAGACAAAGAAGTAGTTTTTGTTAATGCTCCGCGTGACTACTTGAAAAATCAAAGGTGGATAGGTAAAGAAGAAATAATGCAATATGCATACCCCAACTCTGATGCTCAAATAGCAGGAATAGATAATGAAATAGGCGATCTGATTATGGTTTATGTAGGTGATGATAAAGAGAGAAGTGACAGCAATAGAACTTCTGTCTATTCTTCAGTATTCTGTGATGGAAAATGGTCTCAGCCAGTACAAATAGAGAATGATGGTACTGGAGATGCATTCCCGAGTTTGAGTGCTGATGGGAAGGATATATATGCAGCTTGGCTTGATATGTCAAAACCAATAGGAGAAATAACAACCATAACAATGGAGGATTTTAACAAAAATATACTTGGGGAAATGGGAGTTTCAATAGCTAAATACGATGCAATAAAAAATAAATGGCATAATGTATTGTTCGAAAAGACTGAGGGCTTGAAAAAACTTCCCAAAATAGCAACAAAAAATGGCAGGGTTATATCAACATGGGTTAACAATACGGGAATGACTTCTATCGGTAATAATGTTAAGCCGGATAATGTCTATTATGTATACAATGATGGTACTGGATGGACGGAGCCTCAAGTATTTATTAAAGATGCTGCAAATATATATGATTGTGATTTATTACTGCATGAAGATAAAGCATACTAAGTACAAATAATAATAAACTCAGAGCAGGCGGAAAATATTCAGGAACTGAAAGCTACAAACATAAATGATAACATTGCTTTAGCATGGATTAAGGCAATGGGTGGAGAACGAAAGCTGTATATCAGTACTTATGAAGAAGAGAGTTCTACATGGACACAGGGTTCTGAAATAGAATTGAATTCAATGGAGATTCCTAAGAATCTTACTTTATCAGGTTTTAATGATACTATCGTATCAGTATATAATAAATCGGTTTATCAGTTGGATGAAGAAAAAGGTATCTTTTATAAAAGTAATACTTCACTAACTTCTTCAAGTTATGTAAGAAAAACTGATGTTGCTATAAAAGAGGATGGAGTTTATTTCCAGAATGCTGCACCTCTTCCTGGTGAAGAAACAAATATTTTAGTTGCAATTAAAAATGTTGGAGATGTAACAGTAAATGATATAAAAGTAGCATTATATTATGAAGATGATTTAATTGATGTAAAAGAAGTACATAATGCTTGCTTAGTACCGTCAAGTGAAATGTTGACAAGCTTTAGTTGGGTTGTTCCTGAAGAATGCAAAGAGTTAAAATTAAAAGCGGTTTTAGAAGTGGCAAGTGACAGTAATATTTCAAATAACGTTTCTGAACTGGTTATATTGTATACAGATTTAGAAATTACAAGGGTATATAATGATATTTTTGATGAAAACAAAGGTTTTGCTTATGTTTATGTTAAGAATGTTGGATTTAGCAGTGTTGAAAGTGCAAAGGTAAGTATCGCAACAGATAAGGAATTCAAAAATATTATCAATACCAAAGAGGTTAAAAATATACAGCCGCTTGAGGAGAAAAGAGTGATATTGAATTTTGATGCTGGCGATGAATTTGCATTAGCTAGGTCAAGAATCTACGCAAAAGTTGAAGTTGATCAAAATGAAGTTAGCTATGCCAATAATGTTGATTTTACAGTGGTAAGACCATCAGAGAATTCAAGTGTGACGGTAACACCAACGTCGACACCAACAGTAACACCTACACCAACGCCATCAACAACAACACCGACACCGACAGCAACAGCAACGCCAACACCAACATCAACATCAACACCAACGCCGACTCCGACCACAACGCCTGCACCGAGTACACAACCAGATGGAGGAGGAAATACTTCCGGTAGCGGAGGAGCAATACCTATTAACGCTCATGATGTATCACCAGCGTATACAACGACGCCGACACCAAGTGCAACACCAACACCGAGTGCAACATCAACTATGACGCCGACATCTACACAAATACATATGACTGAAGAACCTACGCCATCCAAGATGCCTGTGTCTGGTAAGATGAAAGCATATATAAAGGGATATGAGGATAACACATTTAGACCTGAACGTAACCTGACCCGTGCTGAAATGGCTGTTATACTTGCCAACCTTGATGGGGTGGTAAAAGGTGATTTTGAAGGCACGGAATTTACAGATGTTCCGAAAGAACATTGGGCAGCATGGGCGATAGCATATGTGACTAAGAAAGGGTATTTCAAGGGATACGGTGATGGTACATATAGACCGAGCAAGAATATTACCAGAGCAGAGCTTTCTGTTGTACTATGTAATTATCTGCACTTGGAAACTAACGAAAAAAATAACAATATATTGCCGGATATAAAGAATCATTGGGCAATTAACTATATAAATAAACTTGTGACAGATGGATATATCAAAGGTTATCCTGATGGCACTTTTAAGCCGGACAATAATGTGAAACGTTCTGAATGTGTTGCTCTGATAAATAGAGCTTTGGGAATAAAACCTATAAACGATTCAATACGTGGATTTGCAGATGTAGACAAGAATCATTGGGCATATGGAGATATAATGGCTGCTTCTATATTTTTTTAAACTTGATGCTACAGCTATTGAAATTTATAATCCCGAGTTTGACAGTTGGATGAAAGAAAAATCCTGCAAAGTCTTGGTAT
>DAOOVO010000104.1:0-14470 GCA_035370245.1 Pseudobacteroides sp. | reverse complement strand
GTAACTGGAAATTTCTTAACTTAAACCCTCCAAAAACTATTATACGAGGTAATTATGGATATCAGTACATTAACACAAAACGTGGATACGCTTTTCTCAAACCTGGAAAACTTTACTCAAAACGAAGGACTAATAGGTAAACCTGTAAACTACGGAAATAAAACATTTTTACCTGTGATATCTGTAACATTAGGTTACGGTACAGGCAATACAGCAGGAAAAAATCAGACAGGCAATACAAACAACCAACAAAGCGGGTTGTCAACCAACATGACAGGTGGTGCTTTAGGCCTTGGTGCAAGACTCAGCACAGATGCTGTTCTTCTTATAGATAATGATAATGTTTCTGTTATACCTGTTAACACTGCCAATACCGCTTCACAGCTTGTGGACAAGATTCCTCAGATATTGTCAGGGATGAATAAGCAAGGGCAGCAGGGACAACAGGCTGTACAAGGCCAACAGGGGCAGCAAAATCAGTCCCAGAACCTGCAGCAGCAATAATCATGAGAATCAAAAGCATCAAAAAACTTGTATCATCATAATAAATAATATATAATACTCTTATACCCCATAAGGGTATAGGAGGTATTTATGAACGAAAACAATAAATGTGTAGAATACAAACAAGACGTAATAAAACGATTAAATAAAATTGAAGGCCAGATTAAGGGCATTCGAAAAATGATTGATGAAGAAAAAAATTGTGTGGATATACTGACACAAATAGCTGCTGTACGTTCCGCCATAAACAAAGTTGGCGGAATGGTTCTTGAGGTGTACTCAAATGAATGCATGAAAAATGCCGTAAACTCTGACGACAAAGATAAAATAATGGGTGAACTCATGAATGCAGTACAAAAATTCTTAAAATTCGTTGACTAAATGCCCGTTTATGTAGTAGAATATTTACTAGTATAACCTTTTATATTAACAATTTAATAGTTATAAGTCATATTAGTCAAAAATACTTTTAAAAGCTTTAAACAGTATTTATAACATTACGACTGATATGGTTTTTATAATGTTAATGCAATGATAGGAACAGTAGATACTTTCAGAAAAGCACAGCGAGCTGGGAATGGTGGGAGCCCGGTCCTAGTATGTTAGTATTGAATATCCTCCTTGAGCTTCAGGCCGAACAACAGTAGGTGCTGACGGTTTTCCACCGTTAATAGGAACGCATATGATTGTATGTTGTATCAGGTGGTTAACGAAATTCTAGGCTTTCGTCCTGTTATAGGACGAAAGCCTTTGTTTATATATTGGGTTTATATATTGAACATAACTTATGAATAATTATTTCATAATTTTTAAATTTGAATGGAGGTATAAACTGTATGAAAATTGAAATCATGGACACTACTTTGAGGGATGGAGAGCAAACCCCCGGACTTGCTTATACTCAACATGAAAAGCTGACGGTAGCGAAGGCATTGTTGGAAGACGTCAAAGTGGACAGGATAGAAGTAGCTTCAGCCAACGTATCTAAAGGAGAATTGGCTTCCGTACAGGCCATATCTTCAATGTGTCAGAAGCGGGGCTGTCTTGATAAGGTAGAAGTACTGGGATTCACAGATGGTACCAGATCTGTTGACTGGATAGTGTCATCGGGTGCAAGGGTTATGAACCTACTATGCAAGGGCTCTTTAAATCATGTTACAAACCAGCTTCGCAAAACGCCTGAACAGCATCTTGAGGATATCAAGTTCGTCATTAACTATGCGACTGAAAAAAATATAGCAGTGAATGTTTATCTGGAAGATTGGTCAAATGGAATAATGAATTCTCCCGATTATGTTTTCTTCCTGATAGACAATCTCAAGGAACTGCCAGTAATGAGGTTTATGCTGCCTGATACACTGGGTATATTAAATCCCAGTCAAACCTATGAGTACTGCAGCAAAATGGTAGAAAAATACCCCGAAATAAAATTTGATTTCCATGGTCATAACGATTACGACATGGCAGTTGCCAATTCATATATGGCAATAAAAGCAGGCTTTTCAGGCATTCATACTGCTGTAAACGGACTTGGGGAAAGAGCCGGAAATACACCGTTATCAAGTATAATCGGAGTAATTAACGACCACTTGAGCAGTTTTGAAACCGGTGTTGATGAATCAAATCTAAATTCCATAAGCAAATTGATAGAAGCGTTTTCAGGTATAAGAATTCCCGTTAATAAGCCTATAATAGGCGAAAATGTATTTACTCAAACATGCGGAGTACATGCAGATGGTGACAAAAAAGGAAACCTTTACTACAACAAGCTGATACCTGAGAGATTCGGTCGATTGAGAAAATACGCCCTTGGAAAGACATCCGGTAAGGCAAGCATTCTAAAAAATCTTGAAGAGCTGGGCATTTTCCTTGAAAATGATGCAATAGCACGTGTAACTCAAAGGATTGTTGAACTTGGGGATAAAAAGGAAAGTATTACCACCGAAGATTTGCCCTTTATAGTATCTGATGTACTTAAGACCGATTATCTTACTGAAAAGGTGAAGTTGATAAATTATTATATATGCCATGCACAGAACTTAAGTCCTGTCGCAACACTTAAAATTGAAATAGACAATGTAGTGTACGAAGAAACTGCCACAGGTGACGGACAGTATGATGCCTTCATGAAGGCACTCAGTAAAATTTATACTCAACTTGGAAAAACTCTTCCAACACTGGTGGATTATATCGTTACAATTCCTCCCGGAGGAAAAACAAACGCATTGGTTGAAACTGTTATAACATGGTTTAAGGACAAAGAATTCAAAACAAGAGGATTGGATTCGGACCAAACAGCTTCTTCAATAAAAGCTACAATCAAGATGCTCAATTTAATAGAACAGGATTAAAGGCATTGTAAATTTTTCAAAAACACCATATAATTACTTAAAAAAGGAAATTTATTTAGAAAAGATTATTGGTTAGAAAAGTTTGTTAATTTGTTAATTAGAAAGGAGCATAAAATGATTATAAAACCAAAAACAAGGGGCTTTATTTGCACTACTGCACACCCTGAAGGCTGTGCACTTCACGTTCAGGAGCAGATTGATTATATAAAAAGCAAGGGGTCCTTTAATGGCCCTAAAAAAGTGTTGATAATAGGCGCCTCCACAGGCTATGGTCTGGCTTCAAGAATTGCAGCAGCTTTCGGAACAGGTGCGGCAACAATTGGTGTATTCTTTGAAAAGCCTGCTTCTGAAACTAAAACAGCATCAGCAGGCTGGTACAACACGGCTGCTTTTGACAAAAGAGCCAAAGAAGCCGGGCTTTATTCCAAAAATATAAACGGAGATGCCTTTTCCAATGAAATAAAACAAAAAACAATTGATATAATAAAAAGAGATCTTGGTAAAATTGATTTGGTTATATACAGTCTCGCTTCTCCAAGGCGAACAAATCCAAAAACAGGGATTACCCACAATTCCGTTATAAAACCCATAGGTAATCCATTTACCAATAGAACTATAGACTTCCAAAATGGTGTTGTATCGGAAGTTACAATTCAACCTGCCACAGAAGACGAAATAAAAGACACTGTAGCAGTTATGGGCGGAGAAGATTGGGAAATGTGGATTCAAGCACTCAAAGATGCAGACGTGCTTGAAAACGGATTTAAAACAGTTGCTTTTTCATACATAGGCCCTAAATTGACACATGCAATTTACACTAACGGTACAATAGGCAAAGCAAAGGAACATCTTGACAAATCATCTAAAGTTATAACCGACATGCTTAAAGAAATTGACGGTAAAGCCTATATTTCGGTAAATAAGGCATTAGTTACCCAGGCAAGTTCTGCTATACCTGTTGTCCCTCTTTATATATCAATTTTATATAAGATAATGAAGGAAAAAGGACTTCATGAAGGATGCATTGAACAGGCATACCGCCTTTTTGCAGAACGTCTTTATTCCGATTCGTTGGAACTCGACAGTGAAGGCAGAATTCGTATCGATGACTGGGAAATGAGGGATGATGTTCAGGAAAATGTTATACCTGCATGGGAAAAAATTAATACGGAAAATGTATATTCTCTTTCAGACCTTGAAGGATATCGCAATGATTTCTTCAAACTCTTTGGATTCGGTTTCAAGGAAATAAACTACGAGAATGATATCAGTCCTATTGTAGAAATACCCGACATTGAGTGATTTTATTCTCTAGTTTTAATAATGTATCTTAATAATGTATTTTAATAATATTTTTTAATAATATAAAAAGCCAGCTGCCTGATCATGCACCATACGCATACCGGCAACACTGGCTTTATATATTTTACGTACTATATATTTGCACTGTATATGTACTGGATTTTATTCGCTGTATATTATACACCCTGCATACAATTGTCCGATATCTTAAGTGCCTCATCCGACGGTACAGGCTTACTGAAAAGATATCCCTGAACCATATCACAGTTCATATCGGCCAGCACAGCAAGCTGTGAATTCTCCTCGACTCCCTCTGCAACAACCTTGAACCCAAAATCATGGGAAATTTCTATAATGGCTTTTACAAGCTTAACATTCATCTCTTCCTTTTTGCATATATCATTTATAAATGATCTGTCAATCTTAACCTCACTAACCGGAATGGATTTTAGATAACTCAATGATGAATAACCTGTACCAAAGTCATCCAATGATATCTTAAACCCCTTTCTCCTAAGCCTTGTCAATTTATCCACATTATCCCTAAAGGACTGCATAACTGCTGTCTCAGTAACCTCAAAGCATAGCCTCTCAGGTTTTACATCATAATACTCGATAATACTTATAACTTTATCCTCAAACATTTGATTTGACAGTTGAATAGGTGAAACATTGACGGATATGGTTATGTCCTTCCAACCTCTTTCATCCAATTCCAAAATAAACTTACATGCCTCATTAATAACAAAATACCCTATATCGTTAATGATACCGGTTGTTTCAGCCAATCCAATAAATGAATCGGGAGTTACAAATCCAAATTCAGGGTTATACCAGCGAATCAAGGCTTCATAACCAATAAGCCTTTTGCCTTTTATCTGATACTGCGGCTGATAATACACCATGAATTCATGGGAATGCAGTGCATTTTTCAATCCGCTTTCCAATTTCGAAGTCCTTATAACCTGTTCGTTCATTTTTTCATCAAATATAACCCAGTTGTTTTTACCAAGCTCTTTAGCTTTATACATTGCTATTTCAGCCTTTTTAATGTAATCATGAACATCCTGAGCTTCCTTAACACTGCCACCGAACTCAACGACACCTGAGCTTACACCCAATATAAATTCCTGATCTTTATATTGAATAGGATTATTTACCATTTCCAAAATTCTGTCATATGCTTTCTTAAAGTTTTTTTCTCCACCAGATATGCAGCAAATAAATTCATCTCCACCGAATTTTGCAATAGTAAAATCACTGCCCAGTTTTTTTATATTATCCGATAGCAATCTAAGAACTATATCTCCAACAGGATGACCGAATACATCGTTAATATATTTAAAATTATCTATATCCATGAGTATTAGAAATCCCGATTTGTTTTCCTTTAAAAGGTTCGAAAAGTAATCAATAAACCATATTTTATTGGGAAGCCCTGTTAATACATCATGTGAAGCAATAAAAACCAGTTCGTCCTGTTGAGTCTTTTTTTCATGAATGTTTATAAATGCTCCCAACAAGTTGGTTGTATCTCCTATGTTGTTTTTTATTCCAATAAACTTGGCACTAAACCAGTTATATTTTTTTTGAGTGTTTTGATAACGGAATTCTGTTTCATAAATACTTATTTCACCTTTCTTCAATCTTTCAATATTTTTAATTTATCTCTCAGTTCTTCCTCCGTAGCTGTTATTTCCTGATAACCTTTGAAGCGACATCTCATTAAGCTTTTTTTCAATATCAAACGTTCTTTTTCTTAGTAAATAATTAACATAATAAGCAACAATAATCACCAGAAATAGTATACCTATCCTTCCTAAATAATCAGCATTATTAAGTAATACTGTTTTTTCTGGCTCTTGAAAAGCAATGAACACAAATAAACTCAAGGAAGTAATAGATACTATTGTTAAAACGGTACGATCGGAATACAGCAATGACAGTATTATAAGAACGAATACAGAACTCCATATTGTTAAATCGGAAGCTTCTCTATCACCTAAAATTAAAATTGTATATGTTGATGAAAAGATGAATGCATTTACATATTTAATAAATGATTGTCTTACTCTAAATTTGCTTAAAGCATACGGCATCATTGCAAAAAATGCCATAATACCGGACAAAACAACTACATTACCCGGTGTATATCCTGCATCAATTGTCCTCAAAATTAAATATAATATGGCTCCAAAAATGGTGCATGCTCCGAATATTAGTGAAGTTATTTGGTTTGTTTTTTTATGAGATTCAAAATCTCTTAAATCATTATAATTGCTGTTTTGCATTATTGAACTCCCTTATTTATGTAATTTGTAACAGATATATTTGAAGTATGCATTCTTTTACCATATTTGGAGCAATGAATATTTCGAAATGCCTTAAAACCCATATACTCCAAAATATATATCGGAACAAATTATACTTGGATTAATACATTTTAATCGTATTTAATATAGCTATAACTTCATGAAGTCTGTTATAATTATATAAAGTTTTAAAAAAGGGACGATTTCATGAATATACTGTCAGCAGAAGGAATTTCAAAAAGCTATAGCGAGAAGATTTTATTTAATGATATATCATTGGGTATAAACGACGGCGATAAGATAGGTCTTATCGGCATAAACGGAGTTGGCAAGTCAACTCTTTTAAAAGTTATTGCAGGTGTTGAAACTGCCGATACAGGCAAGATTATAAAAGGAAGTACTGTACGTATAGGTTATCTGTCGCAAAATCCGGTACTTAAGAGTGGTGTAACTGTCTTAAATCAGGTTTTTGAAGGTGATACACCGGTTATGAAGCTTCTTCGTGAATACCGGCATACCCTTCATAAATTTAATGAAAATCCTGATGTCCAACTGGAAAAAAAGATTTTAGCAATGACCCAGGATATGGACTCGTTAGGTGCATGGGATATTGAAAGTGAAGCTAAGACAATACTCACCAAGCTCGGTATAAACGATTTTGAAGCTGATACCGATACGCTGTCGGGTGGCCAAAGAAAGCGAGTTGCCCTTGCCACAGTCCTTATCAACCCTTGTGAACTCCTAATACTTGACGAGCCAACAAATCACTTGGATAACGACACCGTCGATTGGCTTGAAAATTTCCTTAACAATCGAAAAGGTGCTCTGCTCATGATAACTCATGACAGGTATTTTCTTGATAGAGTGGCTAACAGGATTATTGAGCTTGACAACGGTAATCTATATAGCTATGAAGCCAATTACAGCAAATTCTTAGAGCTTAAATCCGAAAGGGAGGAGCTTTTTAAGTCATCGGAGCGAAAGCGTCAGAATCTTCTTCGCAAGGAATTGGAATGGATAAGAAGAGGTGCCAAGGCACGTTCAACCAAGCAAAAAGCCCGAATAGAAAGATTTGAAAAGCTGCAGGAACAGCAAGGTATAGCTTCTTCCGAGAATATTGAAATAATGGTTGGTTCTTCTCGATTAGGAAGGAAAATAATTAATATAGAAAATTTATCTAAAGGTTATTCCGGATTTAATCTTATCAGCAACTTCAGTTACATTTTGAAGCGGGATGACAGGATAGGAATAATAGGCCCAAACGGCATGGGTAAAACAACACTTGTAAAAATGATTGCCAATCGGCTAAAGCCTGACAGCGGCAATATTGAATATGGTGAGACAGTTAAAATTGGTTTTTTCTCTCAGGAAAACGAAGAAATGGATCATAGTCTTAGAGTCATTGAATATATCAGGCAAACAGCTGAGTATATAACAACAAAAGAAGGGAAAATTTCTGCATCCCAAATGCTCGAAACATTTCTGTTTCCCCCAAGCATGCAATGGACTCCTATTTCAAAGCTTTCAGGAGGAGAAAAGAGGAGGCTGTATTTGCTTAATATACTGATGTCAGAACCAAATGTTCTTATATTGGATGAGCCTACAAACGACCTGGATATTCAGACTCTTACAATTTTAGAAAATTATCTTGACGAATTTCCGGGGGCGGTTATCACTGTATCCCATGACAGGTATTTTCTCGACCGTATAGTGAACAGCATTTTTGCTTTTGAGGGTAACGGTTTTATTAAACAATACTCGGGCAATTACTCGGATTATCAAAACTTCAGAAAGAAGTCCGAGACCCAGCCTAGGAACAACACTCAGAACTTCCAAAAAAGCAAAGAGAAAAGCCCTGCTAAGGCTGTAAACGATAAGCCTCTCAAATTGAGCTTTAAAGAGCAAAAGGAGTTTGAAACCATCGATGATGAGATAGCCAATCTCGAAGAAGCGTTGAAAAATATAACTGTAAAGATAGATGAAGAATCCAGTAATTTCCAACTACTTCCGGAGCTTCTATCAGAAAAGGAAGCATTAGAAAAGCAGCTTGAAGAGAAAATAGAACGGTGGGCATATCTTAATGAGTTGGTGGAAAAAATCAATAGCAATAAGAAAATATAAAGAAAATGTTTTAATAACATAAAAAAAAGAAGTGATTCACTGTTAAACCGAAGTAAATCACTTCTTTTTTACAATTATATTAAATGCGATTAATCTTTTACATTTATCCCTGCTAAATGTAATATTAACAACGTATTTAATATAACTACAATTATTTCAGAAGGTTGTCAATAGCGGCCTGATCAAAGCCTACAATTATATTGCCGTCAATATCAATTACAGGTACACCTCTTTGACCAGATTTGTTAATCATCTCCATTGCCGACTCACGATCTTTCGATACATCAATATCTTTAAACGGAACTTCCTTATATTTCAAATAATCTTTCACTCTGGTACACCATGGGCATGTCGGGGTTGAATAAACGGTAACATTCATATTAAATTCCTCCTTTTATCATGTTATTATATCGATACCCCCTATGGGTATATTTTAAACATTTATTTTTCCTAAATTATATGTTTTATTTTGTGCAATATCAACATGTTTTTATTTATAATATCAAGAATATTTTCCGACAAATCATTATTAAGACAGGTTATAATGTGGTATGTTATATATAATAAAGAACATGATTTTTTTTAGCCCACGGGACAATTTATTAAGAATGGAGGTTTTGGAAAGTGTCAGAATTTTATACAGTTTGCGATTCCACAAATTTCGAAGAAATTATATCCAACAGCCAAATTCCTGTTGTAGCATATTTTTATGCGGACGACTGTCTTCCATGCACAAAGTTCTCCCAGCTATTTGAAAGAACTGCGGCAACATTATCGGAACATTTAAAGTTTGTTAAGATATTTAGGCCTCACAACAGGCAGCTTGCGGAGAAATATTCCGTAAAATCAAGCCCTACCGTCATATTTTTCAAAGACGGAAAGGAAGTGTGTTCAAGGCTCAACGGTTATATCAGCTTTCCCGAATTCAAAGAGTCTTTAGAAAACATACTTGAAAAAAAATGTGATTCCAAAGAAAAGACCATAGTACATTGTGATGTGCTGATTATAGGTGCAGGACCCGCAGGTCTTACTGCAGCCATCTATGCCGCAAGAAGCAAGCTTCACACTATCGTAATGGACTCAAGCCTTCCCGGTGGCCAAGTGGCTTCAACCTACCATATAGCCAACTATCCCGGAACAAACGGTGTAATACGAGGTATTGACCTCATGGATAATATGAAAAAGCAAGCTATGGACTTCGGTGCACAAATAGATGATATGCAAAGTATAAAAAGTATAGATTTTACAGGCGACGAAAAGCATGTACAAACCGAAGCAAACGATTATTATGCCAAGTCTGTAATAATTGCAACAGGTGCGGAGCCCAGAAAGCTACCTGTTGAAAGTGAGCGAGAGTTTAGAGGCCGGGGGATCCATTATTGTGCCACATGTGACGGAGCACTCTATACAGATGCAAATGTAATAGTAGTTGGCGGGGGTACTTCAGCAGTTGAAGAGTCACTGTTCCTAACCAGGTATGCCAAAAGCATTACAGTGGTAAACAGATCAACCGAATTCAAGGCATCACGCTCGTCAGTTGATGAGCTGTTGAAAAATCCCCAGATAAATGTACTGTGGAACACTGAAGTCAAGGAAGTCTTAGGTCAAAATTTTGTTCAAAAAGTAAAACTTTGCAACAACAAAACAGGAGAAAGCAAAGAGATGGACATCGACGGAATTTTTGTATATATAGGCATGGTGCCCAATACATCCCTATTTAAAGATGTTCTTAACCTATCGGAATACGGTTACATTATAACAGACAATAACATGGCTACCAACATACCTGGCGTATTTGCCGCGGGAGATATTAGAGACAAGGAAATCCGCCAGATAACCACAGCAGTAGGTGATGGAACCATAGCAGGAATAATGGCTGAAAGATATGTCAGTCAAAAGTAAAATATCAAAGTATAAATGCTGCTTCATCGAAAAACGAGAAGCAGCATATTAATTAAGATTAACAATCAAGAATAAACATATCAATTAAGGATAAGTATATTAATTATAGTCTGCCGTAGTTTTGCCGAAATGCCTTGCTATGATAACAATATCCGACATATTTATGTTACCGTCCATATTCAAATCACAGAATTTATTATACCTTGCATCTATTTTGGTAGCATTAAAACATTTGCCTATTTCAATTACATCTTTCATATTAATTGCACCATCCTGAACATCATTAACAGGTATGTCCCCAGCCCATATAAGAATAGGCGATCCCTGAGCTGCAACAATTGTATCGCTGTTTTGGGTTAAAACGCTGATTTCTCTGGTCAAATACCCGGCCTTAGTTATTTCTAATGTATAATTCCCGTTCGGCAAACCAAGTATTTCAAAATAACCTTTATCATCTGTCTGAGAATGGTACTGCTGAGAATTTTTAACCTTTACTGAAAAGCCCTTTGCTTCACCATTTGAAACATCTGGAGCTATGTAACCGGATATTTTATAGCCACTTTCAGAAGTAGGAGTAAAAGTAGGAGTAGCTTTTGGCGTAGGAGTTTGAATCTGAATTCCTCCGTAGTATTTGGTAATAGCCGCCATTGCACCTACAAAGCCTGCATTATAGTCTAAAGCTACTTCGGTATATTGGAATTGGTTAACATCGTCAACATATTTATCAGTCATATCGGGTCCTCCAACTAAAGCACCTGTGAGCAAATGCTTTGCCGGATTTGAGTTTTCACCGCCTGCATATGTATAGCCGTTAGCGGCTCTATGGTGAGGATGAGTAGGGTATTTGGATCCAAAACCAATAACATAGGACATTTTTTCAGGGTTGTCTCCAAGTATATAGTCAATCTGTGATTTGGCAAATGTCTTAAGGGATTCATCCTTGGTCTGCTTATAATAGAGCATCGCCAACAATGACGCTGCTGATGAATACCTCAATGCACCCCAGTTATCCAGATACTTCATACCTCCCGGTGATGTTCTGATATCGTTCTTCCAGTAATTTAAATTGTACTGCACCGCATCCTTGTATGTCTGGTTTCCGGTGAACTCGGATAGTTTTACAAATACCGCAAGATACATATCATCCCAGCATATTGTCCACTTATGCTGAAGGGGATCTTCCTGCTTTTTGTTTCTGTTTTTTATAAATTTTTCAGAATCCTCAAGATACTTTTCATCCCCTGTAACCTGATAAAGCCATGCTGCAGCAAATGCCAGATCATCATAAAAACTACTCGACATGTAGAATGACTGTCCTCCTCCATATCCCGGATTGGATGTTCCCATGACATAAAGCTCTTTTGCTGTCTTAAGGCATTTATCTGCATATTGGGAATCGATATCCTTATAATTCAAGTACATGATTGTAAGTGCTGCAGACGTCATCCCCAGCACATCAGAAGCCGGGTGGCGGGCATCTGCCACATAATATGTAGGTCTGTCATAAGTTTGTTTCTCAGGAGCATCCCAGTACTTATGATCCTCTTCCCCTTCTCCGCACTGGTAATAAAATGTATTTGCATCTGGATGGCTTTTTAGAAAATAATCAGTAAAATATTTCAATGTAGAAAGCATTTTTGTGGTATTGCCTGTAGAATCAAATACATCCCTGTATTCATAAAGAGACCAGCCAAGAATCGCTGCCGAATAACCTTGAGGCAAGCCAAATTTAACATGGTCACCTGCATCATGAAAGCCTCCTGTCAGATCAACGCCCACATCCTTACCGTCCTCTATATGACAGGCTCCTCTCCATTCACTGAAGTAATTGTCAACAGCTACATCCTTACCGCATTTATTGGCATCATAGAATAAAATGGAGTACTTAAATGCAGTGGCATAATCAAAACTGCCAGCCGCAGAAGACGATATCGCCGGAACAAGAAAGCTTGTCAATATTGATACCGTAAGCAAATAACTTAAAATTTTCCTCATGTTATTAATCCCCCCTACTAAAGAATGCAATAGAAATACATTAGTATTCTCAACATTTTCTACTTTAAATTATATCATTTTTTTCGTTAACTGTTGCTGCAACTTTTTTGTCTGATCACAAAAGTAAAACATGGTTGACATTCAAGACTCTGTTGCATTATAATTAAATTAAGTATATTAAATACATTTCAATCCTACATTTAGTAGAGCAAAATAACGAATTCTTTACCTTAATTTTGCAATAGATAAATATATAAGATTAATTGTATTTAATAGATATAAAGATGTATACCTTAATTTACACAGGTATTTTATTTATCATTAGGGGGTGTTATAAATGAAGTATAGAAGTATAACTTCTATCATACTATCGGTAATTTTACTGTTTTCCATGACATCATTAGGTACATCAATGTATTTCGACGAGGAAGCCTACGCAGATTCATCTCAAAGTACGGACAACAATATATGTGTCGTAGATTTTGATCCTATTGTATCTGAGAAACCATATGGTTATTATGAAATGCCTATGTGGAATAAACAAATACAAGAAGGCAATGATGGAAGAAGCAGGATAAGCGACATTATCGGATATACAGCATGTTGGTTCTATACAATACCTGATTCAGGTTACTATGATATTGCCATATCCTATCCATTAAGGGATACAAACGCAAAGACTGCAAAATATACAATTTTAAAAAATTATGAAGTACTCGATTGTTTTTATCAGGACCAGACCAGCCTTCCCGATACTCTAAATTATTATTTTGATAAAAACACTGTGGTCAAAATATATCTTACAGTCACTTCACAAGAAGAACACATTGCAGATAAAGTAGAATTTATTCGTGTTACAAAACCTACTCCGACTCCAATGCATACTATCCCTCCATGTGCTGAGGCAATACCTGTATACACAGAAGCGGAAAAATGCACATTTGAAGGGGATATTACAATAAAAGATAAATATCTTTATGTAGGAAGTCAAGGCGGAAGCGTATTGATTCCAAACGTAGTATTTGGCTGCGGACATATTCCCAACAATATTTTCAGTGCAGGAATTTCTCTTGACCAAAATACCGAGCCGGGACAGATTGAAATTAGAAAAGACAGTGTTACCGGAGAACTGTTAGGAACACTTCAATTAACAAATACCAATAATAGAACATCATGCTATTTGGAGCAAACCACTACCTTGACCCCAATAAGCGATATATGTGATATTTATCTGGTATTTAAGGGTAATTGCAGCGGTCAGTATGATTGGTTTAAACTCACAGGTACTACTGTTGAGAAAAAAAGACAGGTCGAGCCTGTTCAGCTTGTTCCTTTATGCGATAATATTGCTGATTTTAACGGTATAAGTGAAAAAGTTTTTTCGATCAAAGGAAGCGGAAAGTTAGGATTTCAATTATTGGATATGTCCGGAAACCCCATACGCGGACAAACCATAAACATTGAAAAATGGAATAACGATTGGGACATAGATGCATATTCAATAACGGATGATTCAGGAATAGCATACTTTAACTATTCTGAAAATGATATAATGAGAAACGACATTCTTAAAGTCAGCTATTATGGAAATAATAACTATAAATCAATTTATAATCAATTTAATGCCAGAAATTTTGAGCTTAACACACCAACTCAGACTCCTACAATTCCGCCTGAATATGATTCTGTAATAATCGACAATTCATCGGAATGGTATTTTGAAAAAGGTGAATGGCAGGAACAAATCGGTGGAATAAACGGAACATACAGGATGTCGACAAAAATCGGAAGCACTGCTTTATGGAGATACAAAATACCCGAGGATGGATATTATGAAATAACTGCATTAGTACCTGAAGGTACTAGAAATGATTTATGTAAGTATACTATTTTTCACGATGGAAAACAAGTAGACAGCTTTTATAACCCACGGTAAAAGTATGAACCCATCTCCTGCCAATACTCTCACAAGAGAGTTTTTTA
>DAOOVO010000103.1:0-14612 GCA_035370245.1 Pseudobacteroides sp. | reverse complement strand
AGATCGATATTACCTGTTTTTAACAGGAGTTATTGCAGTGGAATCAATGTTACATCCAATACAATACAGCGTGTATTAAGAGAGCTTGAAATTGAAGGAATAATATATACGCAAAGGGGAATTGGTGTGTTCATAACTGAAGATATGGATAAGATAACAAATCTAAGACTTAATATGTCGAAACAATTGGTTGAAAAATTTATTGGAAGTATGCGATTGCTGGGTTTTAGCAATGATGAGATTATTGATGTAGTTATTAGAATTACTAAGGCAGGGTTAACTGATGCAGACAGTAATAAAGATAAAGGATCTATGTAAGAAATACAATAAAAGATATGTATTGAAGGATATAAACCTTGAAGTTGAAAAGGGAGTTATAACAGGTGTTTTAGGACAAAATGGGAGTGGAAAATCAACTCTTATGAAAATTATCTCGGGTATCGAGAAGCCTGACACAGGTGAAATATTGATAAACGGTGCAAAACCCGGCGTATCTACCAAATCTCAGGTTGCCTTTTTAACAGAAAACAATCATTTGTATGATTGGATGGGAATAAAGGATGCTATTAAATTTTATCAGGATTTCTATGAGGACTTTGATGCAAAAAAGTGTGGTAAATTAATGGATTTTATGGAGCTTTCAGAAGACTTCAAGATAAAAAAGCTATCTAAAGGGATGCTCCAAAGATTGAGACTCAGTCTGACTTTAGGAAGGAATGCTTCGGTCTACTTGCTGGACGAGCCCTTTATGGGGATAGATACAACAACAAGGGATAAAATAATTAAGGCTATTAACAGCTACTATTGTGAGGACTCCTGCGTATTGATAACTACACATTTAATAGGTGAGGTTGAACGAATTTTAGACAAGGTAGCCTTCATATCTGAAGGCAGCATTGCTTTAACAGGAGATTGTGAACAGCTGAGATTTGAAAAAAAACAGTCCATAGAAGATATATTTAGAAACCTGTATGTTTAAATATATAAAATAAACTAATCTGTTCCTCGTAGGTTTATGTGGAATAGTTAACATAGATTGTTATTTTATCTGATATTTTATTTGATATTTTATCGGGGGTGAAGTTTGTGGGGTTATTGGAGTCTATTATAAGCCAGATACGGTCGATATTTAGGCCTGGTATGGTTGTGTGTGATGCAGAAACTAATGAAACTAATGAAGCAAATGATGTTAATGAAAAAAACAGCAAAAAAAATAAGAAAGAAGAAAGAAAAGGTGCAGTTGTTAAAAAGGACAAAACTCCGGTTGAAAATGCCTGATAACAATTTTACTGATAATTTGGGAGTATAATATGACGAAGCTGTTAAAGTATGAATTTTTAAGAAGTCTAAAGGTTATATTACTATCTTGTTCAGGGATAATATTGTTTAACGTTATATTGCTTTTTGATAGTCCTTTATCGCAATCACGGGAGCTGATATTTTGTCTATCATTAATAATTTTGGGGATATTTTCAATAGTGGTATTTTATGAGATAGGGATTTTTAAAAAGGACTTTATAAATAGTTCGCCAAATATTATACAGCTTGTACCTAAGTCTTCCTTTCAAATTATTGGTGCAAAGATGATAAAAACGTTCCTATGCATTACGATTTATTACTTAATTATTGTTGTATTCAGCTTAATTAACAGTAGGGTTTATGTAGATAACATACTCATTTTTTATAATTTATACAGTGATATTTTAATGATAATAATAGTTTTTGCAAATTTAATCGTTATGTTGTTAGATATGGTGTTAATTGGCATGCTGTCATTAATAGTAGCACACAGGGTATCCTTCGACAAAAAGAAAGCTTTAGGATTAGCTGTAATATTTGGTGTGTTGACTCTTATACTAATATCGTTCCTGGTGTTAAATGTTAAAGGTCCATTTGTATATTCAGATAATATTTCTGAATTTGAAGGCTTTGCTATTATCTCTGTAATACTGTATTCAACATTAAGTCTATTATTGGATAATAAGCATATTATATCGAAATCAAGTATTAAATATTTTGCGGTTCCTATTCTATTTATTGTAGCTATATCTGCAGTAGGTCAAGGAGTAGTTTATTCCAATAGAATTGTTGAGAGAATAGATTATTCCTTTGAAAGTGATCAGGAAGTTATCGGCCGGTGGGAGAGCATCGGCAGGATAGATGATATGGAAAGATTTGATCCGGCCAAAGACCGATATGTTACAATTTATCCTGAACTTGAAAAAATCAGTATTATGGATGAAGGAAAGACGGATAACAATGATTTAAGCTGGTCTCGGAACATTATTATCAATCACAGACTGTCCACGGTAAATCCATATAAGATAAAGACTTTTAACGGTATAAAGTACATGTTTATTCAATGGAAAGATGAAGACTATGTGTATGAACACAGTAAACCGTTTTATCTGATTTTACAACAAAAAAGTTAGGGTGCAAATTGCCCCTATCACATTTGATATAGAATGATTTTAGGAGGAGATATTATGTTAAAAACAGAACCTAAGTTGACAAATATGCAACAGAAAATTGCCTGCCTTATAGCAAAAGGTTATACAAACTATCAGATTGCAAGTACTCTTAAAATAGCTGAAGGAACTGTCAACGCACATATTCACAATATATTCAACAAATTTAGGTTCCAAAACAGGGCTCAGATTGCAGTTCTTGCATATGAGAAACAATTAATTGACTAAATCAATTAGGAGGATACGCTGTGGATATATTTAATGATATTATGCTAAAGATTTTGCTGTGTATAATAGAAGCTGCTATAGCTATATTAGTGCCTATTGTTATCAGATTTGTATTGACTAAGACAAGCAGGGAAAATTTAGAAAAATATGTGAAGATTTCTGAGTTTGTTGTCAAGGCAGTGGAGCAAATGTACGGGGGAGGAAATGGGTCTGTAAAGAAATCAGCTGCAGCGGCAAAACTTTCAGAAATGACAAACGGTAAACTTTCTACTGATGATATTTATCATTTGATTGAAGCTGCTGTATTTGAAATGAATAAGAGTTTAAAACAGGCAATTGAAACAATGCCGGATACCAAGGATGCAAAAAAAGTATTGCCATCATCCAAGAAAAGTACGGCAGCAGTGTAAAAAACCGCTTCCACATATGTAGAAAAATTTTCAGGAAAATACAGTTCAGAACATCAGGCTAAAGTTAAATTCATAATTATAGATATATAAAATTAACTGTTGAATTGATCTAATATATATACATAGAGGGAGTTTTTTATAGGAGCATTGAATAATGGATGTTATTCAAATGCAATCAAAGATAACCAGCCGATTTATATGATAAATTTTAATATAAATCAGCTGGTTATTATGTTTATTATTGATATTATGGTTATTGCTTATAAAGGCTTAATAAACATTTGTGTCCAGTAGTTTACACCATTTCTTGTTTTTGCAAGACCTATACCTATATGTGTATATGATGGGCTTAAAATATTGGCCCTGTGTCCCGGTGAGTTCATCCATCCCTTCATGACCTCAGCAGGCGTCCTTTGACCATAAGCGATATTCTCACCTGCTGCTGAGAATCTAATCCCAAATGACTCCATCATTTTAAACGGCGAACCGTATGTTGGCGAGGTGTGTGAGAAGTACCCCTTATTTATCATATCCTGTGATTTGTATCTAGCAACCCTTGAAAGCTGCCAATCACTTTTTAGAGCCGGCAGACCGTTTTTCGATCTTTCGATATTGACCAGTCTTAAAACTTCATCTTCAAAGGCTTTTGTACTGCTTTGAGCAGGGATTGTAAGCTTCTGTCCGGGATATATCAAATCTGGATTTTTTATTTGCGGATTTTGTGCGAGTATTTCACTAATACCTGTTTCGTACTTAACTGCGATCTTCCAAATGCTATCACCCGGCTGTACGGTATAAGTAGTATTTTGTGCATAAACCGGTACAGTGCATAGCATAATAAATAATGATGCTATAAAAAATACCTTTTTCAAATAAATCACCTCGACAAATATTCTTTGTTCAATTGAGCATATTATGTCAGGCAATTATTTTTTATTCATGAAATTATTTTAAGTACGCTGCACTGCCTTGCATTGAAAACAACCTTTTAATTTTATATTGAATAATGGTTTTAATTGCAGGTACAATAAGTGTAAGTAATATTTAAATAAATTATCATGAGACAGGTGGAGTCGGTATGCATAGAATGCTTGTTATACCTATATTGATTTTCGGGCTTTTATTATTGATGTCCTGTGGTGGAGTGAAGGATATGCCGGATTTGCCGGAAATAACTCCTGCAGCTACCGATAATGCAAGCATTCCTGAGAATGATGATATAATTGAAAAACTCAATGAAATGACTTTGGATGAGAAAATAGGCCAATTGGTCATAGTTGGCTTTGAGGGTGAAACTATAGATTCTAATACAAAAGAATTAATAGAGAAGTATCATGTTGGAGGTGTCATACTTTTTAAGAAGAATATAAAAAGTGTTTCACAAACCGCAGTTCTTATCAATTCCATCAAGGAAGTTAACTATGTCAATAAATTGCCGATATTTGTTTCAGTGGATGAAGAAGGCGGAAGGGTCTCAAGAATGCCCGAAGAGTTTAAAAAGATACCGTCAAGCAGAGATATAGGTGAGAAAGATGATGAAAATTATTCTTACCAAATCGGAAGTGCTATTGGAAATATGATTGGACATTTAGGATTTAACATGAATTTTGCCCCTGTTCTGGATATCAACAGCAATCCCCATAATAAGGTAATTGATGACAGAGCATTAGGCTCTGAACCTGATATAGTTAAAAGGCTTGGAATAAGTACCATGAAAGGACTTCAATCAAAAAATATTATTCCTGTCATAAAGCATTTCCCGGGTCATGGAGATACTGCTGAAGATTCGCATATTGGGCTGCCTGTTATAAACTATGATTTGGACAGACTGCGGAATTTTGAGTTTATTCCGTTTTTGGAAGCCATACGACATAATGCCGATGCTGTAATGATTGCTCATATTCTTATGAGTAAAATAGATGGGGACTATCCTGCATCCATGTCGCATAAGGTTGTAAGCGGTATTCTAAGGGATGAAATGGAATTTAAAGGCGTTGTAATCACTGATGATCTCACTATGGGAGCGATAGAGAAAAATTATGACATTGGAGATGCCGCTGTTAAGTCTTTTAATGCCGGCTGTGACATATTGCTTGTTTGTCATGGTTACGAAAAAGAGTTATCGGTTATTAGGGCATTAAAGGAAGCGGCAGAAAACGGTGAAATACCCCTAGAACGTATAGATGAAAGCGTATATAGAATAATTCAGCTAAAAAACAAATATGGGTTAACTGATACGAAAATTGATGATGTAAATATAACCGGTATAAATGAAGAAATTGATAAAGTAACATATCAATAGAAATAATGTGTATTTTCATACTAGCATATAGAAAATATAGAAAATTTATGACAAATTGTTTACAATAGTAGGGTGAAGTAAACTTGGATTTGAGGTTTAGGTATGACTAATATATAAGGGCGGTTGAACATGGATTTTTCTACTATTAAAAATATCCTGAAAAACAATAGGTTTAAAGCTTTACTGCTTGTATTGGTAACGCTTATTTCAGCAATGCTTATTATCTCATCCATTAACATGCTGTCATTTACTTCGATGGGGAAATCAAGCAGGACAGCTGATAATGGAAGCGGCAAAAGTAATAAAAATAACCCGGGAAATAATAAAAATGGGGAAAGTAGAAACAATCAAAATAATAATGAAAGTCAGGGAAGCAATGGTGATTGGGAGGATGTTGAAGGTCCGCAAAATGATGGACAAGAAGGTAAGGATTATGAAGAAAACTATGATGAAAATTTGGGAGAAGCTAATGGAAATTACGAGGATTGGTATGAAGAAGGACGGGACGAATACGGTTCGGAGTATTTTGGAGATGAAGAGTATGACGGATACCCAAACGGCGATTATACAATCCCCAATGAGTTAAGGAAAAGACTTAAAAACCAGAGACCCCAATTTAATATTGATTTATCCAGAGATGACAGCTTGCCTTTGGATCGTTATTTCGGTGATGGGGACTTGTATTCCGTAAGTAATGCAAAAAAAGCAAATCATGTGCCGATATTTGAGATTCTTGGAAGGTTGGACAGCCCATTTATTAAGCTTACCGTTCAGGATACATACTCAAATAGCAAATGGTATTCCAATCCTGAAAAAACTCCAAAAGTATATAAGTTCAATGAAGACTTTGCTAATAAAGAAAAGTCATGTAAAATTAAGTTCATAGAACCTGCAAGAGGTTTTATTCCCATACCTTCCAATATGCAATACGTTAAAGTTCCGGTCTTAGGGATACTTAATTATCCTGATGAAGGTGTTTTTTATTCTGATTTTATGATAAATGACTATTATGAGGTTTTTTTAAATAATGAGATGCCTGACAGGTATGTTCTTGAAAACAGCGACGTTGATCCCAGGTATAAAAGTAACACCGACAATCTGGGTCAGTTAAACAATTTGGCGGATGAGATTGTAAAAGGACTGAAAACACCGTATGATAAGATAGAAGCTATAGCAAAGTATTTAATGAATAATTTTTCATCGGGTACAGTAAAGAACAGAACCACGGGCGACGCCGTTTACAGGTTTTTATACGACAGGAAGGGAAGCCAGCTTGACTTTGTATCAACATTTGTTGTACTTCTTAGATGTGCCGATATACCCTCTCGGTTAGTTACCGGTTATAGAGTCGACCAGAGTGCGGAATATCAGATTGTATATGCCGATCAAATATGTGTGTATCCTGAGGTTTGTTTTGAAGGCTATGGATGGGTTCCTTTAGATTACTTTGCGGACATAAATCCTATTGTTCCTCCTAGACGTTCAATAACCAATATTACCAGTTTAAGTGAAACAGCTTTAAAAGGTGAGGGGTTTAATGTTGCGGGAACTGTAAAGGATACTTTTGGCAATCCGCTAAACGGTCAGGTAGTCCTTGTTTATCTTAAAAAGGACAAGAATGAAGAATGTCTGTCTCATGAAAAGGGAATAGTTAAAAATGGTGTCTTTGATATTAACTGTGTAATTCGGGAGAACATTGATGTAGGAAGCTATCAGGTAGTAGCCAGGACTCTTGCCGATTCCACCTATCAGGAGTCTGACAGCGATCCTGAGCTTAAGGTTTTAGCACAAACAGAGATGTCAATTTCTAAGCCTCAAATAACCAATAGAGGTAATGAGCTTCTCATAGATGCAAGTATTGTTGAAAGCTTATCTAAAAAACCTGTACTTGACGGTGGCGTGGAAATAACATTTACTGATACTGATAAAGCAATTGATTTATTTAGTGTAAAAGGCCAGGTTCAGGAAGGAAAGTATGTAGCATCTATAGATAATCTGAGTAAAGTTAAGACCCAAAGAGATTATATTTTCTTTTCTAAATATGTGGGTATTTTGACAGGCAGGTATATCGGAACGGATTATTATATACCGTCCACATGTAATGTAGATGTAAATATTACATTAATTCACTGGTGGAGGATTATAACTACACTTATTATAGCTTTGCTGGCTGCGTTAATTATCGGTTTGGTTCTTAGTAAAAGAAGGAAGTATGCTCTAGTACCTTATATCATTAATGATTTTTCGGATTTTGACAGTAAATCTATGCTCCAAAAGAATGCAAGTATTGAAGAATTGAAGATAATATTCCCTGACATAGGACCGGAGTTTGAAGATGTATGGGGAATAAATGAAGATTTGAGGGTAATGTTTTACGATCCTTATGGAAATTTTGACGAGCTTGGCATGGCGTTTGATAAAAAAGGATTAAAGAGGATTAGTGTTTTGCCTGTTTTAGGCAGCAGGGTAAATGTAAGCAGAGATATTCGTATTGTATGTTACGGAGAGGAAGTTTTGGCTCTTGGAAAAAAGCTTAATGATATTCTTTATAGTAAATTCGGTCTAATGCCTAAGAGGCTTACACCCCGTGAGATTATAAAATCATTGCAAAGCTTTAAGAAGAACAATGTGATAAATGGGTATACAGACATCGACATTGAGAAGATTATATTGATTCTGGAAAAAGCGGCATACAGCTGTGACGATGTAAACAGAGTGGATTACGAGAATTTTTACAAGTTTGTAACTGCTCTGGAGTAGTGATAACATTATAATACAATATTGAAAGGAATTCACAATGATAGATAAAAGCAGTAAAAAATCTATTTATGTATATATTGTATCAATAGTAATACTTACAATAATATCGATTTTAATGGTAATAAAGGGGATGGAGCAGGAAGTCGGAATCAGGGTAAGGCTGCTTTTTATACTTGTTCCTATTATATTTGTCCTCACAGGTAACCTTATAAAAAATATTATAAACATATTCTTAAAAGGGCAATTGTCGGCGGCTTTGGAAAAAATGTCGGTAATGCTGGGCTTGGGCATAGCAATATTTCTTTTTTTATTTCTTCTGCCCGAGGTTGAAAGAATAAACAAGGCAAGTTTCGGAGTGCCATTTTTAACTTTGATTATTGTATTTAACAGTTGTTTCTATGAATTTATTAAAAACAATATTATATTTTCAAGAATAGTTAAAGCACTTCTGTATTTTCTGCAGGGCGTTATATTAAGGCTAATGATTGGTGTTTTATGGGAAAATGGTGTATGGGACATTGGAATAACAATATCCATAGGGGATATGGTTCTTTTCGGTCATTTAATATTGTTTGCTTCTTCTCTTATATCCATACTTGAGCTATCTGAAAATGATGTTTATAAAAAACTGGGGAGTTGGTTTTCAAGAAAACCCTGGTTAAAGTTTTTTGCCGGTTGTGCTTTTATCTTGTACTTTAAGGATATAAGGACCGGTATTAACGACTACTATCCCGAGCTCTTTGTATATGTTGAATGGGCCGGCATATTTATTGTTTTGCTTATAATATTTATAGTTGCTTTCAGTAAAATACAGCAGGATAGGGCTCCTCAATTTCATGAAAGGTTTGGAAAGCATGTTCAGGAGATTGTTTACAATAAGAGCTATGATGGGCGGGAGGTAGCCATGTTCCTTGAAAATTTCGTCAGCAGAGGGGAGTTGTCGGGTATACTGGCATTTCTTGTGGGACTGGCAAAGGAACGTATGATATCTGATGTGGAAATTAGCCGATTGATAAAGCCTATAACTGACTTTAAGGCTATAGAGATACCAAAGGTCTGCTATAGAAGTGAGTATGACTATATTATGAAGATGAATATGGATGAGCGAAAGAAGCTGGTTGAGATTGTGATTTGGAACATTAAAAACTACGGGAGGAACAATAACTATGACTACCAAAATGGATACCGGAGATATACAGGCAATATGCAGGATGATCATCAATGAAGCAGGAAAGATATTTGTAGCTGCCGATAATGGTGTTTTGGTTAAAATATTAAGCGGTTTTCTGGCAGGCGGACATATACTTTTTGAAGATAACCCGGGGCTGGGTAAAACATTGCTTGTTAAAGTTTTTGCTAAAATAACCGGGTGCGAATGGAAAAGAATACAGTTTACTCCTGACCTTATGCCTGCCGATATAATCGGAACAAAGGTTTGGAAGGGGATGAATTCCAGCTTTGAGGTGGAGAAAGGCCCTATATTTACTAATTTTCTTTTGGCCGATGAGATTAACCGTGCAATGCCCAAAACCCAGTCTGCGTTGCTTGAAGCCATGGAGGAGCATCAGGTAACAATTGAGGGCATTACATATAAATTGGGACAACTATTCACTGTAATGGCTACCCAAAACCCCATTGAGATGGAGGGCACATACCCCCTCCCCGAAGCTCAAATGGATAGGTTTATCATGAAGATTTCAATGGGGTATTTGGATTCGGTGGAACAGGAGAGTGAGATTTTAAGAAGAAGGCTGCTCTGGAAAAAGGATGACCCAACGGAGGATATAAAAAGCGTTATAAAAAAAGAAGATATTCTAATGCTTCAGAATGAAGCTGAAAATGTTTATGTAGATGAAAATATAATAAGATATATATCTGAAATTGTAAGGGCTACTCGAAAGCATGCCAATGTAAGAATGGGTGCCAGCCCAAGAGGAGGTCTTGCACTCCTTAAGCTTGCCAGAGCATTTGCATTAATAAACGGCAGAAGCTTTGTTATTCCCGATGATGTGAAGTATCTTGCATCAAATGCTTTATCTCATAGATTGATGCTCAATGTTGACAGCATTTTGGAGGGAGTTACTGCAGATTCTGTAATAAATATGATATTAAAGAGCGTTGAGGTTCCTAAAGAATATACGAGGGGTATATAGACATATGACACTGCCTGATCCGATTGTAAAAATGATAAAGCTATTTTGCTGGATTATATTGATAGGTGTGTTTTTTGCCAATACAATAGTTATAATGCTGTCCTTTATCCCTTTTATTTTTTCGGTTGTTGGAATATTGCTCAAGCCGCCTTCAAAAATTACTGTTGAACGAAGCTGTGGAAAAGACAGAGTTTTTACGGGCGATACTATTGAAATTTGTCTTGATTTGGAAATTCATGACGGTATTGGAATTGTGGAGATAACGGAAATACTTCCAAGACATTTTGAGCTTACTGAGGGCAGCAATTATATAGTCCTTTGGAAGGGTATAGGGGTAAAAAGGTACAGAATGACATATAAAATAAAATGCACAACATCAGGTACCTATTACATAGGAAACACAGCCATAAAGGTTTCTCACAGCATTTATGGGCATGTTCACAGTGCTATGGAAAGAAATCCTAAAGTTATTGAAGTAAGTCCGAGGGTTTTTGATACAACAAAGGCAAAAAGCATTTCTAATTTCAGTAAGATACCACTGCCCACAGGGAATGTATCCAATTTTGGTGTGTCAACTCTTGAATTTAAGGAGATAAGGCAATATTGCTATGGTGATTCCTTTAAGTCCATAAATTGGAAAGCCACTGCCCGAAACCTCAACAAGGGCAGATACTGGCCTATAGTTAATGATTATGAAAAAGAAGGTAAAAAATCGGTATGGATTTACCTTAATGTTTCAACGAGCATGATTATGGGCTCAAACATAAAAAATGCATTTGAATCGGGGTTGGAGGCAGCAAACTCACTGGCGGATTTTTATTTAAAGCAGAATGCATATGTGGCTTTCGGAACATATAATGATGTGCATGAATTCATATATCCGGGTTCAGGGCAAAAGCATTATATTAAGATACTTAAAACATTGTTGAGATGCAGTTCAAGTATTGGAGCTCCAAGAAAGAGCGGAAGCAAGCAGATTTCATTAAAAGAAGCTGTAATCTCAGACAAGAAATACATGTCAGGGTCAGAGCCTTTATTTATAATAATAACAAGGTATAATGACAGGTATTATGAATTATTGTCAGAGGGTATAGATGAAATGGCCAAGTGTACATCTTACAGGAGAAGCACCGGCAAAATAATGGTTGTTAACATAATCGGATATGGTTTGTCTGCAAGCAACGATATGGAAAAGCTGTGTGCAGAGCTTATGCAGCTTAGAGATTATAAAAACATACAGAAACTCAGGAAAAAAACTATATGGATTGATTGGGATCCTTCTCAAATGAGTTTCTCCAAAGCACTCATAAGTCAGGTGGTGGGTATATGACAAACCGTTTAACACTGGTTAAAATATTTATTTTAAGTACTATGTTTTTATGTGCTTTTTATTTATTTACAGGGACATCCTGGTTTGATTTTCTCATTAAAGTTTCGGGATCATTTATATATGCAGTAATGCTTATAAATCTAGCTGTTGTAGGTCTAATTTTCTTAACTATATTTACAGGAGTAAGGCTGGAGAAAATTATAAATGTTGTTTCGTTAGTGCTCTGCTTTCCTTCAGTATTATACAATTCCAAGTTAAACTGGTTGAATATGATTTGGGGAATAAAGGTAACCGACAGAAATCCGTTTATTGTGACCTGTCTTATACTCATTTATATAGTGCTGGGAGTATTTCTTGTTAATATGATCATGAAATATGAGAATCAATATGAGGATTGGGTTATATCGGGAGCTGATAAATCGGATATTGATAAAGCTCATAATAACAGGCTTGAGATACTTATTTTTGTAGTTGGGTTTACAGCAATACCTTTATTTGTAGTTTCGATTTTAGGAACAATGACAAATTTACCCAGATTCAGTACTCTTGCTTCTGTAGTGTTTGCTGTTCTAGGTGCTATGTCGGCAGCTGCCACAGTGTTTTACTTTGCCGGCAGCGGGAGATATGGAAAGGATTAAGCGGTATATCTCTGCATTGCTTTTCTGTAATTTCTTGCATTTCCTTAATTCTTCCAAAATACTGAATAAATTACAAATTTAGGATTATGCAAATTTGCATTTTTACATTAATAAATGTATGATATAAATCGGAAGAAAAAATAATAGAAGGTGAAAAAATGAAGGATATTGGTGTTATAGATGCACATGCACATATTTTTCCCGAAAAAATAGCAGATAAGGCTGTCGGTTCCATAGGTAATTACTATGGTGTGTCTATGGCTTGTGCAGGTACTAGTGAGGATCTTATTGAACATGGAAAAGGGAGTAATGTTGTTAAGTATATAGTCAATTCAACAGCTACCAAAGTTGAACAGGTACAGGCTATAAACAATTTTATTGCAGAAGCATGCAATAAGTATGATTGCTTTGTAGGATTAGGGACCATGCATCCTGATGTTGAAGATGTTGATGCCGAGGTCGATAGGATTATTGAGCTTGGATTAAAGGGTATAAAACTGCATCCGGATTTTCAGGATTTTAATATTGATGATGAAGCTGTTATGAAAATATATGCGGCAGCAGAGAGAAAATTGCCGATACTTATACATATGGGAGATGAGAATAGGACATCATCAAGGCCCAAAAGACTTGCAAAAGTATTGGACATGTTTAAGGATTTGGTTGTTATTGCAGCTCACTTCGGCGGTTACTCCATGTGGGATGAATCCATAGAGTGTCTTGTGGGAAGGGATGTGTATTTTGACACATCCAGCTCGTTAGCTTTTTTGGATGAGAATAAAGTTAGAAATATAATAAGAAGGCATGGTGCAGAAAAGGTGCTTTTTGGCAGCGATTACCCCATGTGGACTCATAAGGAGGAGTTGGAACGCTTTAACAAGCTGGGATTGGACGATCATGAAAAGGAAATGATATTGTATAGCAATGCATGCAAACTCTTTAATATTTGATAAATGAAATAAATGAAATTTCAATAGTGATTCTAAATTAAATAAAGGAGGCCCACGAATGAAAGAAATATACAAAGATAAGGCATATTCGCCGGCTGAAAGAACTAAGGACCTTTTAAGCAGGATGACTCTTGAGGAAAAGATTGGACAAATGTGTCAAATCGATGGAAGAGAAAACCCTGAATTCTGGATAAATGAAAGGCATATAGGATCCTTCCTGCATGTAAGGGGTAAGGAGGCTCAAAGGCTTCAGGAGCTTGCAAGCAAGACTAGGCTTGGTATTCCTTTAATATTCGGTATCGATGCTATTCACGGGCATTGCTTCTACAGCGGTGCTACAGTATTCCCTTCACAGCTCGCTCTTGCATCCAGTTGGAATCCCGATATATTGGAGAAAATGGCGGCTATTACGGCTAAAGAAGTTATTCTAACAGGCCTGCATTGGACATTTTCGCCTGTTATTTGTCTGGGTAGGGACGCAAGATGGGGACGTGTTGATGAAACATTTGGAGAAGACCCTTACTTGGCAGGAGTAATGGCTGCAGCCATGGTAAAGGGCTATCAGGGAGAAAATTTATCCGATCCATACAGCATACTTGCATGTGCAAAGCATTATGTGGCTTATGGAGAAACGGTAGGAGGAAGGGATGCAACTGAGTGTGATGTATCCGAAAGGAAGTTAAGATCTACTTTTCTGCCGCCTTTCAAAGCTGCTGCCGATGCAGGATGTGCAACATTTATGACTGCATATCATTCTATTGACGGGCTTCCATGTACCATAAACAAGGTGCTTTTGAAGGATATACTTAAAGATGAGTGGAATCTTAACGGGTTTATTGTAACGGATTGGGACAATATTGGGCATATGCACAGGCTGCAGAAAACTGCACCCGATATGAAAAAGTCTTCAGAGCTTGCCATATTGGCCGGAAACGACATGATGATGTCGACTCCTGAGTTTTATGAATGTGCTCTTGAGCTGGTAAAAGAAGGAGTCATTAAAGAAGAGCTTATTGATGAAGCTTGCACAAGGATTTTGGAAACCAAATTCAAACTTGGACTTTTTGATGACAAACGTTACACTGATTTTTCAAAAGCTCAGACTATAATAGGATGTGCTGAGCACAAAAAGGTTGCGTTGGAATGTGCATTGGAATCCATTGTTCTTCTGAAAAATGACAACAACACATTGCCTGTTTCGGAAAATGTTAAGAAAATAGCTGTTATCGGACCTAATGCTCATGATGTTGAGGCACAGCTGGGGGATTGGTCCTTCGGTCCGAGATATTATCCGGAAAAGCCAATGCTTGAATATAATGAATGATTCCACTGCAATAACTCCTGTTAAAAACAGGTAATATCGATCTTTGAAA
>DAOOVO010000102.1:2067-14730 GCA_035370245.1 Pseudobacteroides sp. | reverse complement strand
TTGTAACTGGAAATTTCTTAACTTAAACCCTCCAAAAACTATTATACGAGGTGAAGTAAAATGAAATCCCTTGTAAAAAACTTCCTGAAAGAGGAAGATGGATTAGGAACAGTTGAAATAGTAATTATTATAGCTGTTTTGGTAGGCTTGGCTATAATTTTTAGGGAAGTTATATTCAGCTTCCTTCAGCAGCTTTTGAAAAAAGTAGTGGAAGGCAGTGATGATGCAGTAAGTAAACCTACATCGGTACCGACTTATAACATTTCAGGATAAAATTTTTAATTCCAGACCTAATGCTGAGTTTTGCTGCAATTATGGGATGTTGCGGCAAAACTCGCTATTGGGGCCAGTTAGAAAGAATATTTACTAATGGAAATTAAAAATATTAAAGGGTGGATTTGAGGTTGTATTCATTTTTTAAATGGTATTTTAAAAAAAATAGAGGCAGCATGACTATTGAAGCTGCACTTATAGTACCGGTGATAATCATAAGTCTTATTTTGCTTGTTTATATATGTATTTTTATGTACCAGCAGGCTTATATAAAATCTCTGTCCAATACGGCTGCGGAGAGAGGAGCTGCTGTTTGGGCAAATCCCTCAAAAGACTTATATGTAGAGTTTGTTGACAGAGAAGGCCTTAGCAATACACCGCTTTATTGGAGGGTGGGAGAATTATTCTCAAGTAAGAATAAGCAAAATAAGTATGATAAAGTAAATAAATTCATCACAGGGAGTATTTCAAAGTATTCGGTTTTTGACAAAAATAAGGGTCCAATGACTTTGAAATATACCGACAGTAATATGAATGTCAAATGTGAACTTACCGATTATGTCATTTATAAAAAATTTAAAGTAAGTATAGAAGAGGAATATAATCTTCCAATTTCCAATGTGCTTAATTCATTTGGATTTAATGTGGAATTTAAAATATCTGCAAGCTCCGAGTCTGTGGTTAGTGACCCTGTTGAGTTTGTCAGGAATACCGATTTTGTCATTGACAGTGTAAGGGAGATTGATCAAAAAACAGGAGGAAAGCTTGAGGGTATGGTGGATAAGATTACAGATACATTTGACAAGCTTTCAGGTAAGTTAAAAAGCTTTTTGGAATAAGGTGGGGGCTTATGAACTTTATAAGGGAGACTCGCGGAGCAATATCAATATTTTTATGCATAGTGCTTGTGGCACTTGTGGCTTTATCGGGAGCTTTAGTGGACGGAGGCAGAATGAGGGTTGCCGAGAGTGAAACCAGGACAGCCGTTGATTCTGCTGCCATGTCACAGCTTACATATTATAATAATGTATTAAAGGAATTGTATGGTCTGTTTGCTATTGCAGACAATGATCCTGCTGCAATAAGGGAATCCATAGCTAAAGGCCTTGATGAGAGACTCCTTTATACAGGATTGTCAGAGGAAAAAGAAGGATTCTATAAATATTATTCTGAAGTGATGAACTTATTTAATAACGGTGAAAAAAGCAGACCTTTGAACTTTTTTGACTTTAGAGTTGAAGATGTTAATGTAAACCTATTGTACAACCTTTCTGAAACAGCCGTATTTAAACGGCAGATTCTTGAGTTTATGAAATACAGGGCACCTAAAGAGGTGGCTGACCAATTTCTTGATAAGTTTTCGGCTTTTAAGGATTTGGGAGAACAAACAAAGATATTGGAGAAGAAGCTGGATATCGATGAGAAATTGTCTGAAGCGGGAGAAGGCACTGAGACTTTATCGGATAAGGCTTTGGAGATAAACCTTCTTGCAAAGAACAACGGCATAATGCAGAAAATTAATGCACTTAGCGTTAGCATTTCAAATAGAATCAGACTCGAAAATCTTTTGGTTGAAAAAAGACAGCAGTTAAATGATTTGACTCCTCCGGTAAAAACATCGGATGAACCTGAGGCAGTAGAGGAATATGAGAAAAAACTCAAAGAGTATTTAGACGCAGTTAATGCAATAAAAGATGAGATAGATAAGATTGAAAATGAAGATATTCCAAAGCAGAATAAAAATTCGGCAGATATAAAAGAAGATTTATTAAAGCATATTCAAAAAGACCTTATTGATAACAAAGCATATGATGATGCTGAAAAAGCTATAAAAAAAATAAAGGACAAGTCTAAAGAAGCTTCTGATTTGGCCAACCAGCTTTCAGATAGTATTAAGGAAGACTCTAGCTCATTCGGTGAGTCAATTCGTACTGATCTCAAAAGTAAGAAACAGGCAATTGATACAAGTGTCCTTGATGAAAGACAAAAAGAAATTGATGAATGCAGAAATACATATAAAGAAATAAAAGAAATTGTAGCAAATATAAATCCCGAAACTGTAAAGTTCGATATAACAAGCAGTCTGCCGGCCGATTTGGAAGCAAGGGTCAAGAAAAAGCTGTCGGTTCAAAAGATAGAAGATTTGCTTAAAAATGTACCTAAAGTAAATTATTATGTTAAAAAAATAGATGAAACCGAAAGTAAGGACAGTGATCCCAGGTCTGCGTTAAAGGCAGTTAAAGATGATATTGAAAAGGAAGGAAATGCCCTTATAGAGGAAATTAAAAAGGGCGATGAAAATTCAAAAAACAGCTTTCCCAAAAACGGGCTTCCTTCCCAGGACGGAGTTAAGGACAGTTTAAAGGATATTTTAGATATCATAAATGCTGATAAGAGTAACATTGAGGAACAAATAAAATCAGCATCTCAGCAAAGCCAATTCAACCCTGACTATGAGGGTAAGTCGGACTTCGATATGGACTTTAAGGCTAAAAAAGCAAATAAATCAAAAGAAGCACTGGCCATTATAAAGAATTTGACAGATGTTATATCCTCCGGTCTTAGAAGCATGAGGGATGAGCTTTATGTTGGCGAATATGCTCTCGGTATGTTTAAGAATGCGGTTACAGAGAAGTTGGATTCTAAAGGGGACATTCAATATGACCTGACCGGTTATAAAATGTCAACCCGTAACGATACTTTTTTTGACAGGGCAGAAGTGGAGTATATCCTTCATGGAAGCAGCTCTCAAGCAGAAAACCTGGCATGGGTAAAAGGTCAAATATTATTGGTGAGGTGGGCTCTTAATACTGTTTCAATCTATACCGATCCTAAAAAGGTTTCGGTAGCTCTTGAATTTGCTACTGCAGTTGCAGGCTGGACAATATTCGGAGTACCTCTTGTTCAAACTCTTATACTATTAGCCTGGTCTTTTTCGGAATCCATGATAGATGTATACAAATTACTGCAGGGTGAAGAAATACCCATATTCAAGATGCATAGTGATTGGAATTTAAGCATCGAGTCGGGGGCAAAAAAAATGGCAGAAACGCTTACTAAGGAATTAACGGATGAAGTAAAAAAGAAGGTTATTGACCAAGTTAAGAATACTGTTAAGGAAAAGGCATTTGAAGCTATAGACTATACATCGGACAAGGTGGCAGAGGCCATAGATAAGGGGATAACAACTCAGGTCAAAGAAGTTGCCGATAATCTCACAAATTCAATAACGGAAATGATAGACCAAAAGGTTGAGGCGGTATTGGACTCTGCATTCAAGCCTTTTGAAAATGCTATCTTTTCAGAAATAGGGAAAGCTGAAGCTAAATTTGATGAATTAAGGGATTCCATAGAAGCTTTGAACAATGACATTTCAGAAAAATATGAGGATGCTGCGGATGGAATAATGGAACACATAAATAAATTCATATATGATACCGTAAAAAGCAGCTTTCCGGATATTGAAAAAGAGTTGAAAAACAATGGATATAGTGACTTAATAGAACAACTGAGAGAAGAAGAAAAGAAGTATTTTAAAGAATTAAGAAAAGTTGGAATAGATTTACTGGGCAGAAAGGAAAAGGAATTAAAGGCTAAGCTCGATGAAGTTGAAGAAGCTACTATCGGAAAGATAAAAAAATCCATAGAGGATGCGAAGGAAAAGTTAAGAAAAAAGGTATATGACGGCATAGACAAATTACTGACCGATAAATTAAAAGCTACCGGCGAAAAAATATCGGACAAAATAAACAGTTTGGTTTTCCAAAAGGTTGAAAGCATAAAGAATTTGGGTAAGGAAAAAATAAAAGAAAAAATGGGTTCCTTTATAGATAACCTAGGTGGAAAGTCAAAAGGTTCCAAGCTTAAAAATGAAAGCTCCAACGGGGGATATACAGCAAAGGTAAACTTAAAGGGCAGTATATTAAGGATGGGTTATACAGGATATTTAAGGCTGTTCCTGCTTATTATGAACCCGGATAAAAAAATAAAAAGAATTCAGGATCTTGTCCAGCTTAATATTGAGAAGGAAACAGGAAAAGAATTTAAGCTGTCGGATTGCAATACCTATTTGAGGGTTGAAGCTAAAATTTCCATGAAATATTTATTTTTAACATGGGCATTTATGCCTAGAACGTATAAGGAGCGGTATAGTTTCTCCCATGTTGTATATAAGGGATATTAAATAAGATATGATTATTGAATGTATCTTTTTGGTGAGGTTTTTATGAATAAAATATCAAGAAAAAAAGGCTCACTTACAATTGAAGCGGCATGTGCACTTCCTGTTTTAATATTTGCAGTTCTTACAATAGCTTACTTTATCAGGATTGCATACATTCATTCCATTATTCAGCATGCACTTGATGAGTCTGCTAAGGAGATTTCATCATACAGCTATCTCTATTCTGTAAGTAAGCTTCAGAAACTCAATGAAGATGCAAAGGAGCTTCTTGCTGAAGGTGAAGCAACGGCAGTATCGCGTATAGATACTATGGTAGAAACGGTAAACTCGGTAAATGATAAGATCTCAAAGCTCGGAGATATGTCAAATGATCCAAGCCAATTTAATTATGAAGAAATAGAAGGAATATATAAAGACGGAAAGGCTGATGTCGAGAAGTTAAAAGGAATATACAACGAAATCAAGGGGCATCCCAACGGATGGAAGGGTGGAATCAAGAAAGAGGTTGCAAGCCTTTCTGCTCTCGCAGCCCATGGGCTTTTAGAGAGCGGCAATGATGAATTGTCTGAAATAATTGTAAGAATTATGATGAGAAAGCACATTGCAACCGATATATATGATGAAGATGCTGTTCTAAAAAAACTTAGAATAATAAATGGATATGACGGACTGGATTTCACGGGAACAACCCTTTTTAAGGATAAAAAGACAATAAAGCTTATGGTGAGCTATACGGTAAAGCCCATAACTCCTCTTCCCATAATCCCTGAACTGCGAATAGAACAGAGGTCAATTATTGTGGGATGGCTTGATGGTGATGGAAAACATTCCAAAAGATTCCAGAATAAAGAGGAGGAAGCTCAGGAAGAAGATAATTTGTGGGATTTGGATGCACTTAAAAGAGGTAATGAAATAATAAGAAGATTTGGTGGAAATGTGATAAATAGAACAGGAGGGGCAGTTGACATTTTCGATGTCGATACGAGAACTGCCACCAACATGCGAAGCATTGACGTAACACTATCCTCATATAGTGACATCAAAAAGCTGGAAAAGGAAATACAATCGGAAATAAATCTCATTAATGAATATAACGGTAAAGTCAGAGTAAACCATAACGGAGTAAAAACAGAGTTTGATATAAATACAAAACTGGTTAGAATAATAATTCCTAAAGGAACTAAAACTGCTGAAATAGCAAACTTGGAAGCTAAACTTAATTCAAGCAACTCAGGAGCCAAACTTACAATTGAGGAATATATTGAAAAAAGAGCAAATAAATCCTAGGAGGGCTTATGTATTACGTGTTGATGGTACTTGCAGGTGTAATTGCCGGTAATATTTTAAATATTTATATTAGCAGAAAGGTACTGTCCGGTGATATATTGGAAGATTATAAAAGTTGCTTTTTAAAGGACGCAAGCTATTATTTGATTCAATTTTTTATGGTAGCCATGTACATGCTTATCTATAAGAAAGCTGCAGACATTAATGAGCTTGTGAGGTTTTGTTTATATTCGGCATTTATGTTTGCCGTAGTCATTGAGGATTTTAATGAAAAGAAAATATCCAATAAGCTCATTGTTGCATTTGCGATTATTGGACTGATTACCGATATGTTTATGCATACAACCAATGCATTGATTGGAATTATTATAATGGTTTTATTGGTTGGCGGTGTATTCGGTATTATTTATAGAACTTCAAGGGGTGGAATAGGTGCCGGAGACGTGAAGCTTTTGGCATGCTCAGCACTCTTTTTGGGGCCGGGAGAACTATTTACCACAATAATTATTGCGGTTTTGTTTACTTTTCTTACAGGCATTGTATTAGTTGCTATGAGGCGTATGGAAAAAAAGTCTTTAGTACCCTTTAGTCCCTTCGTACTGGCAGGGTTTCTATTTTCAATATTATAAATAAAAGGTGGGTCCTGTATGAGCTATTTAAAGGATATGTTCAGATTTGAATTTGAGAGCGATTCTTCTTCAAGCTATTTAGTGATTAGAGATGTGGAGGAGAATAAACTGCAGAAACTTCAAATTGAAATGTTTGAACAAAATCCTAATGTGAATATTGTACCTCTATCCCTAAGAATTAAAAATAATGAATATATGATTTTCTATAACATAACATCAAAAATAACTTTAGGTAAATTGCTCAAGAGAAAAATTTTTAAGAAAGATGAATTTTTAGATCTTCTGATTTCTATTTCCAAAACAATATTAGACTGCAAAAACTATTATGCATATGATAAAAACTTTGCCATCGATGAAGAGATGATATATGTAAATCCTGCCAATTTGGAAGCAGCTATGATTTATATACCTATAAACTTTCAGGTAAGCTTTAAGGATGTATTTGTTCAATTTGTAAAGAGATTGATTGATGATCTTGTAAGAATAGATGAAAATGAGGACTTAGGGTTTCTTCACAGAATTAGAATTCAATTGAGAAAAGATATATTCAGTATGCAGGATTTTGTAAACTTATTAAACGCCTTTAGGTATAAAAAGGATACAGGGTCCGATTCAGATAAAGAAGTTTCACAAAAGAAGATTTACCCTCAAAACAATAATCAAAATATGATTAACCTGCAAAAAAACAGTATTGTCGGGGAAAGGGACAGTTCCGGTGATATCAAGCTTTCAAAGACTCAGACAAGTCAAAAGGCAGCCATAAACATACCACCTTCTCAAAGTACAAATAAGCTCAAAGATCAAAAGACAAACAATATATTTATTCCGGGAAATATTATAAACAGCAATCAGGAAAACAAAGACAAAATGTTGGTTTATCCCAAAAAGTCAATATATGCTGCTATTGTACTTCAGGTATTGGTATTATTAATTATTGTCATTTCACTAATTGGTATATTAAAAAGTCAGAAGCAGGATTTTAGCATTTTACTTGGGGTTGCAATAATATTAGGTGCCGTTGATTTCCTTATTATGAGAAATTTATTTGACAGTAAGAAAAAGATACCTTCCAATAAAAATGATAAGCAACAATATTACGTGAATAGAATGGAGAATCAAAGTGATTCAGATTTCAGAGAAAAGGCATTAAGGCCTAAAGAAAATTATTCGAATCATGTAGGGAATGAATACAATTTAAATAGAAAATTAGATAGACAAATATCTCCCGTAAAAGATGTGAGAACTGAATTACTTTGTGATAATGGTAAGGATGATACGGTTATTTTAAAAGATACGCTCAATTTACCGTATTTACTCAGTAAAAATGACGGGATAAACATGAAAATTGTCATAAATAAAAACAACTTTCTAATTGGAAGGCTTAAAGATGAAGTCGATTATGAAATCAAAAATTCAAGTGTAAGTAAAATTCACACTGAAATAATTAAAAGGGATGGAACTTACTTTATTAAGGATTTAAACTCCAGTAACGGCACATATGTTAATTCTGAAAGGTTAAAGAGCAATTTTGAGGTTGAAATAAAGAATCACGATATAATAAGGATTGCCAATATAGAGTTTGAATTCTATAATGTATAGAAATATATAGGGGTAGGCTATGTCGAAAGTATTTTTGTATTGTTCCTCATCGACGGACGCAGGTATTGCCAAAAAGATAAATCAGGACAATATCCTTGTGCGGACAGCACAAAACAGGCATTCTTCATATGGAATATTTGCAGTCGCAGATGGGATGGGAGGACTTTCCCATGGAGAAGTAGCGAGCAGAATAGCATGTGATTTTCTGAATTCATGGTGGGAAGAAGAGATTCCACACTTACTGAATAATGATAAAATTCATTTTGAAGATTTGGAGATTTCATTGGAAAAGCTATTTAATAAGATAAATGGCGAGATATTCAAATTCGCTTCACAAGCAGGTGAGAATGCCGGTACTACACTATCTGTTCTTTTTATATACAATTCTTATTATATTATCAAGCATATTGGTGACAGCAGGATTTACAGGATAGGCAAGGAGGTTGAGCAGCTCACTTATGACCATACATGGGTTTCGTTTCAGGTTAGCTCGGGTAATCTTACTTATGATGAAGCAAGAGTTCATCCTAAAAGAAATGTATTAACCCAGTGTTTGGGAGTGTTTAGTGAGTTGGATATATTTACAAAAAGAGGTGTTATAGAAAATGATGATGTATTTATCATTTGCAGCGACGGATTCTATGACAAATTGGATGATAATGATTTTCGCAAAGGAGCAATGCTAATAAGAGAGAATACTTTATATGGCGATGAGATTGCAAAGGATCTTATATCATTTGTAAAGGGAAAAGAAGAGAGGGATAATATCTCAATAATTCTGGTATATCCAAAATTGAAAGGCTTTGTTAAAACATTACTTGAAAGGATTATGTCCTTTGGAAAAAGGAGATGATGAGATTATGGCAGTAAGAATTGTTGTACTTTTTGTTGTGATTACCCTGGCTGTTTATAGTGATATAAGGTTGTTCAAAATAAAAAATCTCATAACATACCCTACAGTAATATTTGGAATAACTATAAACACATATTCATATGGATTTGAGGGCTTTAAAGATGCAATTATAGGAGTTTTCATACCGATAATTGGTCTTTTTATTTTTTATGCATTAAGGATGTTAGGTGCAGGTGATATCAAACTTTATTGTGCAATAGGTGCAATTATGGGATGCAAATTTGTTATTGCATGTCTTGCGTATTCCTTTCTGTTTGGAGGATTTTTATCATTAATAATTCTTTTGTTGAGAAAAAATGTAATTCAAAGATTTAAGCATCTATATAATTACATCAAAACTACAATTATGCTTATGAAGATCGATAGATATCAGGATTTAACCAATGACAAAAATGGACTTTTTAGGTTCTCATATGCAGTAATGGGAGGTGCTGTAATCTCAATGGCAGATATGTTTTTTGCCGGATTTATTTTTTGGGACAAATAACGTTATGGACATAAGGCACAATTGCTGGTAAACTTAAATTAATAAGTGCTTTATAAAAATATAGATATAATTATATGAAAAGGTGGGGTATTGTGGCTAGAAAAATATTGTTAACTGTAGTTTCGATGCTGTGTATCGTGATGTTGTTTACATCATGCAGCGATAAAACTAAAAATCAAGGTAATGTTAATGACGAGGACAGTAATATACCTTCCCATGTCGGTATGTATACTCAATATAAGTCATCAATATTGTTAAGAAATAACGGTACATTTATTACAATTCTTGAAGAGGGGAATTCTTCAAAAATGGAATTTACAGGCAATTATTCTCTAAACGATGAGGAAATTACATTTAATATTAAAAAAATGAACGGTGAAGAAATGACTAATACACTAATCGGAACATTAAAGGATGATGTTATAACTTATGAAGGAGGAAAGCCATTTTATAAAGATAGGGAATATGTGCTGACAAAGGATGATATGGCTGAAAAGCAAGAGCCTAGAGCTGTTGTTCCGGCCAGTGAAGGAACTCCTGCTCCGAATACAGAAAGTTCTCCTCAAAACGTTGAAAATAACAACCAAAACTAAAATAATTGTTGTATAATGTTTTTAGAAGGTGCAAATATAATAATTATTTATTGAAGTCCATATAAAGTTATTTATTATTTTGCATAAAAGAAGCTTTTTATGCCTGATATAAATAACTTATTTTTTAATTATTTGATGAGAATATCAAAAATTTTACAAATAGAAATTTACAATTATTATTTATTATGGTATTCTAGTGAAGGTCTATTTTTATATATAATGTTTATTAATACTAAACGACAGGAGTACTTGCTGTATAGTTAAATTTGATAGCCTTTGTGAGAAATTATGGTGAAAACTATAATTTCCTCCATATAAATTTATAATAAAATTTTAAAGGGAGTGGTTAAAAAAATGAGAAAAGCGTTGTCAATTTTTGTAGCACTGTTTATACTTATGAGCAGTGTTCTAAATGTCTTCGCAGCCGGTGATACTTTAGAATCCATTTTAGGCGGACAGACTCCGACAATTGAAGTTGTGAAGGCTAAACTTGACAGATTGGTTACATACACAACCCAGAAGTTTTCTGATGTGAAATCATCTCACTGGTATGTAAAAAGTTTGGCGAAATTGGTAGGCATGGAAGGCATAGATGGCTATAAAGATGGAACATTCAGACCTCAAACTGAAATTAAGGTTGCTGAATTCACAAAGTTGCTGCTCGCTGCTGCAGGATATAAGGAGGAAGTTGCAAAGGGGAAGTGGTATACAAATTATGTGGCAAGAGCTAAGGAACTAGGAGTAATTGAAGAAGGAGACAACTACAATTATGAAAGCGGCATGAAAAGAAAAGATATGGCAAAAATGATATGCAAGCTGTTAAAAATTGAGCCTTCAACTTCAGGTACTTCTGTTTTTACAGATGCAAGGAACATTGATTCAAGATGGATAGATGCAGCCTTCAACGAGTATCTTATAATGGGATATGGAAAAGAAGGTGCAAGAACATTTAAGCCAATGCAGACTGCCACAAGGGCAGAGGTTACCGAAATGGTTATACGTGCATTGGAATACAGAGAGAATCCGGAAGAATATAAAAGGGCATATGGTGGCGGAGATGTTCAAAGTACTCCAAGTCCTTCTACATCCTATACTGAAGTAAAAGGATATAAGATCCCTAAAAATTCTACTGTCAGTGTTAAAACTGATTTTGAAGTAGCTGAAATTATGATTACAATTGACTTGAAAAAGGATTTGAATGTTCAAATTAAAGAAACTGAAGGTATATTAAATAGCAAGTTTTCCAGTAGTGATACAAAGCCTGTTATTGATTATGTAAAGCAGTATACCGATGCTTCGACTATTTTACCCAAAAAAGATTTTACAATAGGCCAACGGGTAATTTCAACAGGCGGACAAGCTGGAGTGGCCACAATAATGATATTTGCCAACTAGACTTTAAAAAATGAAAAACTAGTACATATTTGTTGTAATAGTTTATTGGTTTGTGTTACAATGTTAGTGTGGGGGATATATTTTTAGAAAGACGGTTTTATTCTATTGTTTTGTGTGATATTAAATACTTTATTAATCTTACATTTAGCAGAAGATAAATGTAAAAGATTATCGTATTTAATATGGATCAATATGATTTAAACGGTAGAATTATGTGAAAGTTACTTTCGGAAATGCCTTTTTAAAAAGAAGTAAAGGATTTTGTACATATCATATTGTTAAAAAAGTAAGGATTTTGTACATATTACATTTCTAAATTTTCCGAGATAATTTTATGTCTTCTAAAAACCAATGCAAAGTCAGTGGTGATTTGCCTTAATTTTGCTATGGTTTTTTGATAAATATTTTAAGATTTTATAGGAGGAATCAAGAATGAATTTTAGAAGTAAAGCAAAAAAGTTTGTTGTTTTTTGTTTGATTTTCATGCTGCTAGGTAACAGTTCATTTATTGCATTTTCTGATGATCAACCAAGCTTAAGGATTGTTATTGGCGAGGTTAGGGGGAATCCAGGGGATACTGTTGTAGTGCCTGTTAAATTTGAAAATTTAGTTGGTACTATAAATAACTGCGACTTTTCTATCGATTTTGATGATAGGGTATTGGATTATGTAAGTTGTGAAGGCTTGGAGACTACAAACGGAGGAATAATTCAATTAGCTATAGTAAATTTTTCAGCCAACTATGGGGTAAAGCCTATATCTGGTAATCCAACTGTAAATTTTCTTTACAATGATGCAACTCAAGGAGCCATGAATATTAGTACTTCTGGAACATTTGCCAATATTAAATTAAAAATTAAAGCTGATGCTGAAGAAGTTATTGCACCTGTTGAAGTAGTATTTATTGGTGCGTTTTCAGGGAAGGCATCTACAGGTACTTCTTCACTGCAGCGTATAAATATTGAAGAAATTGTAAAAGGTTATGTAGCTGTAGGTAATGCTACAGTAGAGCCTTCAGAAGAACCGACACCAACAGAAGAACCTACAAATACACCAACAAATACGCCGACAAATACACCGGAACCAACAAATACACCAACAAATACACCGACAAATACACCGGAACCAACAAATACACCAACAAATACACCGACAAATACACCGGAACCAACAAACACACCAACAAATACACCGACAAATACACCGGAACCAACAAACACACCAACAAGTACAGCAACAAATACACCAAAACCAACAAACACACCAACAAGTACAGCAACAAATACACCAAAACCAACAAACAC
>DAOOVO010000102.1:1712-1967 GCA_035370245.1 Pseudobacteroides sp. | reverse complement strand
ACCAACAAGTACAGCAACAAATACACCGGAACCAACAAACACACCAACAAGTACAGCAACAAATACACCGGAACCAACAAGTACGCCGACAAATACACCAAAACCAACAAATACACCAACAAATACACCAACAAATACGCCGACAAATACACCAACAAATACAGCAAAACCAACAAGTACACCGACAAATACACCGGAACCAACAAATACACCGGAACCAACAAGTACGCCGACAAATACACCAAAACCAACAAA
>DAOOVO010000102.1:0-1612 GCA_035370245.1 Pseudobacteroides sp. | reverse complement strand
ATACAGCAAAACCAACAAGTACACCGACAAATACACCGGAACCAACAAATACACCAACAAATACACCAATTAGCACTCCAACAATAGAAGCGACATCAACACCGACACCATCAGACGAGGCGTCAGCAACACCAACAAGTACAGGTTCAGCAACACCATCAGCTACTGTAACGCCAACAGCAACTCAAGGCTCAACAGGTTCAGGCGGTGGTGGAGGATATGTTGCAGCGACACCTACACCAACAGCAACACCGACAATAAGTGCGACTGTAACACCAACAGCAACACCTAAACCAACTGCAACAGCTATAGATATATCAACACCGACACCAAAGGCTACACCGACACCGATAGTTGTAGAGCCAACTCAGAAGTATCCTGCAGCGTCCGATATCAGCGGTCACTGGGCTGAGCAGTATATCATTAAGTTAATACAAAAGGGTATAGTTGAAGGATACAAGGATGGAACAATAAGACCAAATGGAGTATTAACCAGAGCTGAGGTAACAGTATTGTTTGTTAAAATGAAGGGTCTGGAGCTGGTTGATAATCCGGATGTTAAATTTAAGGATGATGCCGATATACCTTCATGGGCGAAGCCTTACGTATATGCTGCATATAAGGCCGGAATAATTGAAGGTTATACCGATAAGACATTCAGAGCATCAAATGTTCTTACCAGGGCTGAGATGGCAACAATGCTTGTAAGATCTTTAGGATTTGAGCAATCTACAAATAAGCTTACATTTAACGATGCGGCAAGTATTCCGAAATGGGCTGTTGGATTTATTGCTACAGCTTATGAAAAGCAATTGATCAAAGGCTATAACGGTAATGTATTTGTACCGAACGGAAAGGTAACAAGAGCTGAGGCGTTTACTATGATAGCTAATAGTCTTGATTTAGAAGAATAATATAAATGAGATATAAAAGAAAGCATTTGGCATTAAATTGTCAGATGCTTTCTTTTATATTTGAGAATTATGGTGTGTGCAATATAAAAAAGGATTTTTAAGAAATATGTCGAATAAGTATGTCGAATAATGAAATATTCTAGTTTGCCTTAGAGAATGCATTTTAAAAAACATTGCTCAAGTATTTTTTACGGCATCCGGAGGAATTATGTTTTCAATAAATATACAAGGCGATAATGTATATTTAAGTGATATATCATATACACATCTTGATAGAATTGTATCTTGGTATAACAAGATCGATCTTTTCAAGTATGCAACAGGAAAAGATGTGCCGGTGAATATGGAAGATTTGGTTTCCATATATGAAGAATCGCTAAAATCGGATTGGGAATTTTTTGTTGGCATATATAAAAAAGAAACTGATCAAATGATAGGAGTTTTGAAAGGCAAATTGGAAACTGTTAATAAACGTAGAGTTTTTATCAGGTTGATTGTAATAGATAAGGATTATCAGGGAAAAGGTTTTGGAAGAGAAACTATAAATTTAATTTTATCGTACTTTAAAAAATATTTACATGTGTATGAGGCGTATTTGGCAGTTGTGGAAGAAAATAAAAAAGCAAGAATGTTTTGGGAGATGCTGGGATTTACAATATATAAAAGAATGAACAATCATGTGACAATTTCCCAAGAGC
>DAOOVO010000101.1:0-14789 GCA_035370245.1 Pseudobacteroides sp. | reverse complement strand
CTTCGGATATCTCCTAATTATTTACTTGTCTTGCCAACTATAATTATACTCTAAGAAATACGTTTTTTAATTAACCTGTTACTATAAATTCGACGGGCTTAGAATGGATATACCCGAACTCATATAGCAAAGCTTTGGCAATTCTCTCTGAAGCCATACCGTCCCCGTATGGATTAACAGCTTTTGCCATTCTATTATATTCATTTTTATCTTCTAAAAGCTCGAAAGCCAATTTTGCAACAACATCTTCATCAGTACCGGCTATCTTTACTGTTCCGGCTTTAACAGCCTCAGGACGCTCAGTTTCATTTCTAAGTACCAAAACGGGTTTTCCCAAAGACGGTGCCTCCTCCTGCAGTCCCCCCGAATCCGTCAACACCATATATGACAAATTCATGAGGTTATGCATATCGGAGACTCCAATAGGCGATATGAGATGAACATTGGAACGACAGCCCAATATTGATTTTGCAGTTTCCTGGACAACCGGGTTCAAATGAACCGGATAGACAATTTCAACATCATTATATTTCTCTGAAATAACCTTAAGTGCCCTGCAGATGTTGGCCAACGGCTCACCGAGATTTTCTCTTCTATGTGCTGTAACTGTCAAAATCCGCTTGTTTTTAAAGTCAACCCTTGCCAAATCCTTATTTTCAAATATGTAATCCTTCTTAACAGTAGTTTTTAATGCATCTATTACCGTATTACCCGTTACATATATCTTTTTCTCGCTTACCCCTTCATTTAAGAGATTTGTTTTATTAACTTCCGTAGGAGAGAAATGGTACTCTGCCAATGCACCTGTCAATTTTCTGTTTATTTCTTCCGGATAAGGTGAATATTTGTCAAAAGTCCTTAAGCCGGCTTCAACATGTCCTACGGAAATCTTATTATAAAAAGCTGCAAGACTCGCAACAAATGTGGTTGTTGTATCGCCATGCACTAAAACAATATCGGGTATAACTTTTTCAAAAACATCACATAATCCGTCTAAAGCTCTCATTGTTATATCCTTCAATGTTTGTCTGTCCTGCATTATATTCAAGTCAAAATCAGGATTTATATCAAACATCTCCAGAACCTGGTCCAACATCTGTCTGTGCTGTGCTGTAACACATACTATGGAATCAAAATCGTCATACTTTTCCAATTCTTTCACCAATGGTGCCATTTTTATAGCTTCAGGCCTTGTACCAAAAACAGTTACAACCTTTAATTTCTTCATTTCAAACTCCTCTGTCATTTATGACAATGCTTTCAACCATTTGTTTTAATAATTTGTTATGTATTTATGTACTACATATCCTATAGTGTTTTATCGGTGCTTACTTTGTTTTCAGTCGTTTCTATGTTCCCATTTTCTTCATTGGATTCCATATCCATATCTGTCATAAATCTGGCTCCGCCTATAATGAAAATTGATAAAGCTGCCACCAGTATTATAGCACTAATAACACCTCTTCCGGCCAACACAATAGCACATAATCCAAGTGCACCGCTGGCGGTATATATCGCAACAACAGATTGTCTTTGATTGAGACCCATATCCATAAGCTTGTGATGGATATGGCCCCTGTCTGCAGACATGATAGATCTGCCTCCAAGCAGCCTTCTTACAATGGATGTTATGGTATCGAATAAAGGAAGTCCTAAAACTAAAAGTGGAATTGCAATTGCAATTGCCGTATATGATTTTATCGTCCCCTGTATAGAAATTACACCCAAAGTAAATCCAAGAAAATATGCCCCCGTATCACCCATAAATATCTTTGCGGGATTAAAATTAAAAGGCAGAAAACCTAATGTAGAACCCGCCAAAATAGCTGTTATAATTGCCACATCCCATCTTGCTGTAATTATGGATACAAAAAACAGGGATAATGATGCGATTGATGAAACACCCACAGCCAAGCCGTCCAGTCCGTCAATGAGGTTTATAGCATTTGTAATGCCTATTATCCAAAATATAGTAAGAGGATAAGATATGTATGGACTTAGACCGTATCCATATAAGAGATTTATCTTTGTCCCCGATATAACCACAACTATTGCAGCCACCAATTGAAAGAAAAACTTAATCTTTGGCCCTAACTGCTTAATATCGTCTATGACACCGACCGTAACTATTATGATTATTCCGCCTATCAAACCCATCATTTGATAGCTTAATTCAAAAGCTTCTCCGTTGGTTATTGCATCATTTATTATATTAAACAGCAATGTAACAAAAAATCCTGCAACAATAGCAAGCCCTCCCAATCTAGGAATAGGCTTTTTATGAATCCTTCTTGCATCATTCGGTATATCGACTGCTCCAAACTTTATCGCAGCTTTTCTTGCAATCGGAGTTGCACACAGGGATACAATAAATGACAATATAAAGGATACAATATATTCATATGTCAAACCCATGAATAACACCTTCTTTTGTAAAATATAAAATTAGGACCAATCATTGCAATCTGACTACCCTAACGCCAGCTTCTTTTAACATCTCCATAGACAGCTCATCGGGATATTCACCTCTGAAAACTATTTTCTTTATACCTGCATTAATAGCCATTTTTGCACATAAAACACAAGGTTGAATTGTTACATACAAAGTACCTCCACAGACACTAACTCCTGAGTTAGCTGCCTGTACAATTGCATTTTGTTCAGCATGAATTGCCCTGCATAGCTCGTGCCTCTGTCCTGACGGAATGTTAAGCTGTTCCCTCAGGCAACCGATATCCGTGCAATGTTTGCAGCCTGTAGGTGCTCCATTATAACCTGTCGCAAGTATCCTTTTGTCCTTTACAATTAATGCACCAACCTGTCTCCTTATGCATGTCGATCTGCTCTTAATAAGATCGACTATATCCATAAAATACTCGTCCCATGATGGCCTCATACCGACCTCCACAAATCACAATTAAATTTAAAATCACTATATAATATTACTTTTATTGAATGATTGAACCATTCAATTTATCTTTTACCAAATGCTTTGTCTATTAACATCTATAATTATACTACAATACCTTATATATCGGTAAAACAACAAGTATTCCGACATGTTATTTTGTTCCAAATAATCTGTCTCCTGCATCTCCCAAACCGGGAACAATATACCCGTGATCATTCAGTTCTTCATCTATTGCAGCACAATATATCTCCACATCGGGATGATCCTTGTTAATTCTTTCAATACCGGGTTTTGCAGCAATCAAACACATTAATTTTATGTTGTTGACATTTCTTTCTTTTATATACGAGATTGCCCTAGAAGCAGATCCGCCTGTGGCAATCATAGGATCCAATATTACAATATCCCTCTCTTCAACATCGCAGGGCATTTTGCAGTAATATTCAACAGGCTCTAAAGTATCAGGATTTCTGTATAAGCCTATATGCCCTACCTTTGCCATCGGAAGCAACTGAAGCATTCCGTCTACCATTCCCAAACCAGCCCTTAAAACCGGCACAATACCCAATTTCTTTCCAGAAATAACCTTTGTGCGTGCAATCCCGACAGGAGTCTCAATTTCAACTTCCTTTAAAGGCATGTTTCTTGTAACCTCATAACCCATCAACATGGAAACTTCCTGTACAAGCTCTCTGAATTCCTTAGTATCAGTGTTTACATCTCTCAATAAAGAAATTTTGTGCTGAATTAACGGATGATCAAGAAGATGAATATTTTTCATTTGTTAATATCCTTTCCATAAAGAAATTTAAATTTTATTGCTTATTAAATTATTATTTTATTAAATTAATAATTAAATTAATTATTTATTAAATTCTATTATATTGCTCTTCAATTTGTGCAATTTTATCAATTCTTTGTTGATGCCTTCCCCCGGCAAATTCAGTACCTAACCAAGTTTCCACTATATCAAGTGCCACACCGACACCTATCACTCTTTCGCCTAATGCAAGAATATTGGCATCATTATGCTCTCTTGCCATTCTGGCCATATATGTATCGGTACAAAGAGCTGCTCTTATGCCTTTTACCTTATTGGTTGCAATGGATATGCCTATGCCTGTACCGCATATAACTATTCCTTTATCGCATTCTCCTTTAACTACAGCCTCAGCAACCGCCCGCCCATAATCAGCGTAATCCACCGAGTCAGCACTGCGAGTTCCAAAATCCTTCACTTCATAACCTTTTTCTTTAAGAAACTTTATTATTTCATTTTTTAAATTAAAGCCTCCGTGATCACTGCCTATACCAATCAATTTTTTCACCCTTTTTCATTTTATATTATTGATTACTTTATGTCAAAATAAATATCAAAATGCAAGTATTTTATGCCTTATAAAAAATCATATTACGAAAATCATACATTATTAAAGTAATTCGGAAGAATATCCATCAACTTCCTAAGTTCAGAAGCTATTTCTTCCGCACACTTTTCATAAATATCAGCAGAGCCACCAAAAGGATCCCTGACATCTAAGCTTCCACCATCATTTCCGTCTGTTTTTGAGTTCCGAATTACAAATTCCTTTAGAGTATAAGTCTTGCCTTTTGCTTTGGGGAAACTGCCAATCAATGCTTCTCTATGCCCTACCGTCATGGTTAAAATCAAATCCGCTTTATCAATCAGAGCATCATTTATTAATTGTGATCTATGACCGCTTATATCAATCCCGTACTTTTCCTTCAAAACATTAATTGAATTGGCACTGGCAGTATCACCATCATATGCGTTCACACCTGCCGATTCCACAGTAAACTTATCTTTTAGCTCTTTATTTTTTAAAAGCTCATCCTTAAATATTCCTTCTGCCATACTGCTTCTGCAAGTGTTACCAGTGCATACAAACAAAATATGTTTCATTTAATCACCCACTTTAATAATATTGTACCCTGCCGCTTTCTTCATCCTGTTCATAACTGCAAGTCCAACTCCTGCATTCTCCACTGCTTCTGCAAGAATGACTTTAACGCCTTTATTGTCAAGATACCGTAGCCCTTTAAAGAGATTGGAGGCTATTATATCCGGTTTTTCCCTGTCACCTAACGACATGACGACTCCTCTTGTGTATTTTTCTTTCGTTTGCTCAGTAGCAAGAATTCCCACCGATATACCTTTTTCTTCATAATCTGTTACCAGCTCTTTAATCTTCTCTACACAAGCCTCAACATTTCCCTCTATTATTATTACATCAGCATCCGGTGAATAATGAGTGTATTTCATTCCAGGTGCTTTAGGCTTTAAGTCAGCCTGACGGTCTAAAAGAATCGACCTGTCAATATTTACTTTTCCAATAACTTCTTCCAACTGCTCTTTAGTTATTCCGCCCGGTCTTAAAATCATCGGAGGGGAAACAGTTAAATCTAAAACAGTTGATTCAAGACCTATTTGTGAACTGCCCCCGTCAATTATCAATTCAACCTTCCCCATAAGATCCTCGATTACATGCTTTGCCTCGGTAGGACTGGGTTTTCCGGAAATATTTGCACTTGGAGCCGCAACAGGGACTTTGGATTCCTCAATGATTTTAAGAGCAATGGGATGTGACGGCATTCTAACGGCTACAGTTGATAAACCCGCCGTAATAATTTCGGGAACACGGCTTGATTTTTCCATAATCAATGTTAAGGGCCCCGGCCAAAACATTTCCATAAGCTTTAATGCCAGCTCAGGTATATTATTAACGAGGTCTTTAACCATGTCAATATTGCTAACATGTACAATCAAAGGATTATCGGACGGCCTTCCCTTTGCCGCAAAAATTCCACTTACCGCCTTTTCATTAAGTGCATTTGCCCCTAATCCATAAACCGTTTCAGTGGGAAATGCAACAAGTCCTCCCGATCTTAATATATCTGCTGCAATACTGATGCTCTCAATATCAATATTGTTTTTGTCTATTGTCTTTATAATTGTTTTCAATTTACGGCTCCTTATAAACTTATCTATAGTTAAATACGTTATTACTCTTAATCCTACATTTATCAGAACAAAATAACCAACGCTTTTACGAAATTCTATGCAGTTACAATTATACCGCATATAAGTCCAAGCATATTGCCTATGACCGGCAGCCTGCCCCTATATAAACTTTTGGATTGAGGAATCAGCTCTCCTAAAACAATATAAATCATGCATCCTCCCGCAAACCCCAGGCATGCTCCTATCATTTTCTCGGATATACCTCCTAAAAAAGCACCGACTAAGGCTCCAATGCCCATAGGAACTCCAGTCAGCAATGTATAAAAGAATGCTTTAAAACTGCCAAAGCCTCCTAACCTCATGGGAAGTGCCATTGCTATACCTTCAGGAACATCATGAATGAGTATAACAAGTGTAATAGTCAATCCAAGCTCTATTGAAGCTCCAAATCCCGACCCCACAGCAATTCCTTCAGGAAGATTATGCAGTGCCAATCCTATTGCTGTTAGCATACCCGTCTTTAGCAAACTTGAATTTTTATATTTTCTTCTAATATAATCTGTCTTATTTAAGAATTCTTCCACTGCAATTATTGTCAATATTCCCGCAACAACACCTACAAACGTTAGGTATATTCCACCAAATTCAAATGCTTCAGGCAAAAGCTCAAAACATACAACTGCGGTCATGAGCCCGGAAGAAAACTCAATTATAAACCCCAGACTCCGATTGGATATATCCTTAATAAAAAAAGCCATTAAACCTCCGGCACCTGTTCCTGCAATACCCGAGATAAGGCCCAATAATGAAACTTTTAACAAATCCATAAGCTCACTCCAAAATCAATAACCATTATTTACAGATATAAATCGACTATTTCTCAATCAGTCATTTCTCAGCCAATCTAATCTGCATATTAATTCTTATTCATCAAGTGAGCTTAAAATAATTAAAAATACAATTAATACTAATTATTCCTGATTAATCCTCATCATCCATAGCACCACTACCCAGCCTTTCGGACTGGTCCGTAGTAATAAGAGCATCTATAATTTCATCAATATCTCCATCTAAAATGCTATCAAGCTTGTACAATGTTAACCCTATTCTATGATCCGTGACTCTGCCCTGAGGATAATTGTATGTTCTTATCCTTTCACTCCTGTCACCTGTTCCAACCTGACTTTTTCTTGTCTGGGCAACCTCTTGGTTCTTTTGTTCCTCTGCAATCTCAAACAGCTTGGATCTCAAGACCTTCATTGCCTTATCCTTATTCTTATGTTGTGAACGCTCATCCTGACAGGTAACAACCAAACCGGTAGGAATATGGGTTATTCTAATAGCCGATTCAGTTTTGTTAATATGCTGTCCACCGGCACCTCCGGCTCTAAAAGTATCAATTTGGAGATCGGCAGGATTTATATCAATTTCAACATCATCAACTTCCGGTAGCACAGCTACTGTAATTGTAGATGTATGTATCCTTCCGCTGGCTTCTGTTGTGGGTACCCTCTGAACCCTATGAACTCCGCTTTCGAATTTCAGTCTGCTGTAAGCACCTTTCGCTTCAATGGAAAACACAACTTCCTTAAATCCCCCAAGCTCTGTGGGATTTGAGTCAAGAATCTCCACCTTCCATCTTTTTCTTTCCGCATACCTTGTATACATTCTGAAAAGCACCTGAGCGAATAAAGCAGCCTCTTCCCCTCCTGCTCCTCCTCTTATTTCCACAATAACGCTTCTGTCATCATTGGGGTCCTTTGGAATCAGGAGAATTTTAAGCTCCTTTTTTATAACTTCCAGCTTTTCCTCGGCTTCCTTGTATTCAGCTTGGACCATCTCTCTGAAGTCGGCATCAATTTTGTCCTGAAGCAGCTCTTTAGCATCCTGCAAATCCTGACTTACTTTTTTGTACTCTCTATATTTCTCAACAATTTCTAATAAATCGGAATGTTCCTTCATGTACTTTTTATATTCCTCCTGATTTCCTATAACAGAAGGATCACTGAGCTTATGATTTATTTCTTCAAATCTGTCCTCAGCCGCTTGAAGTTTATCAAACATTTTGCACCTCAATAATCAAAAATTTCAATCCACGGTGAATTATTATAACATAATTTTAAAACATTATCCACAGATTTGTAATATGTTTTTTGTGTTGATTTAAAGATAAACATATTAAAGGCAAGGCCACATCCTCTCGAATATGTACCTTGCCTTTTAAAAAAATACTTAAATGTATTTTTTCATATTTATTTAACAATTTCAATATAGCCATTGGCGGTTTCGGCAGTTATGTATACCTTATGGGAAGCATCGGTAAAGTTCACACTCTCTGCCTCAACAGTAGCTCCTCCAAGGCCTTGTTTTCCCAAATTGTTGTATATTATTTGAGGTATCAAAAGATTGATTCCGCCGTTGGATGTTTGTGCTTTGACCTTGTAGGCGTTATTGTTCATATCGTTCATATTTATTTTGATCCATGCATTTGATGTTTTGAAGTACAAGTCGATTTCCTTAATATCGTCGGGATGCTTGATGTTTTCAGCCAAAAGTCTTCCATTGGTGGATACAGCTCTAATTTTTTCAGCTTTTATGTGCTTTATGTCGAGAGTAGCATTGGTAGTATCAATTTCAATTTCCTTCGCTATGAGATAACTTGCATGAATCCTGGCGTTCTTGGTACTCAGCTTGATGTTGTTGCTGTTTACTCCAATTATTTCGATATGTGCATTTTTGGTATTACATTGGAAATCTTCTGAAATGGTATCCTCAACATATATCTTTCCGTTAGTTGTAGTAAATTTTATATTTTTAAACTTAATTGCAGGAATATATATTTCATGTGTCACACTGACATTTATTGCTTTGTTTATCTTGATGGAGAATTTGCTCTCATCCTGAGACAATGTAAGAATCTCATCTGCATTATTTTGAGGACTTCTTACTTTGGATTTTACAACTATCTTGTTGTCATCATGCTTTTTTACAACAATGTTACCGTTGGCACCCTCAATGTCAATATCCATTCCTTCTGCTGCAAGCCATTCGAAAGACCTATCTTCAACTTTATAGCTACCGAACACATTAAAAGCATTTGTATCAATAAAGCTTCCAACAAAGTCTACCATTTTATCAATTACGCCATAAGTCGTGACGGCCAGGTTTTTTCCAAGCTTCTCAGCTTTATCAACAAAATCTTCAACAACCTTATCAAATTCATTGGACTTATGGACCTTAATATTTTTCTTAAGGTCTTTTTTCCATTCCTGCATCTTTTCTTTAACTTTTTCAACCTCAAATTGAAAATTAATCTGTTTATTCTGTCTGGTCGTACCTTCCTCACGAGTATTATCATATGGTGATCCCTCTAAAGCTTCTAAAAGCTTAGCTGCTTCCTCACTGGATATTTTTCCTTCTTCTAGCATTTTTAGTATAAGCAATTTCTCTTCATTATTTGGCATAGTTTTAATCCCTCCCGATTAAGGTGTCTTTGATACAGTTAAACCACTTTAATCTTTATTATTCTTTCAGCAGATTTATCGCTTCCTCGGCGGAAATTTCTCCTTTATTCAACTTGTCGAGTATTTCCTTCTTTCTATTAGAGGAAGAAGGCTCTTGTTCCTGATGATGTCCTAATGCATTAGCTATATCCTCAAGACGGTTTTTGACTGTGGGATATGATACCCCCAATTCTTTTTCCACTTCTTTTATGTTTCCCCTACATTTTATAAAAACATCAATAAATGATTTTTGCTCAGCGGTCAACCTGCAAAATTTGCACAGATGAAAGCTTCCTTCTATATTGGTACCACATTCTTCGCAGCCAATTCTCTTTACTATGGTATTATTTCCACATACTGGGCATTTACCAAGTACTTCCCTCGCCATATAATCACCTCTTAATTTTTTTAACAACCCTGATGAAATTTTACAAAAATATTAATTATATAATTAATATATTATCATTCCAACAAATTGTCAATAGAAATATTAATATTATTAATATACGACTTAAAATTATTAATACTATGCAAATATTACCTTAAATGAAATCAATATTTTTTATTTGATTACCTTCAAAATCTTTGATTGTAACAGAATTTTCAGAAATGATTCCATATGAATTGGGGTTTCCTTCCTTAGGCATTGAAACAGAACCGGGATTAACAACATAAATGCCGTTTATACAATCTGCTTTCGGAATATGTGTATGACCATATATAAACACATCACCTTTTAATAGCTTTGGTAAGTTACTTTCATTATAAATATGTCCATGTGTTAAAAAAATCCTTCTTGTTCCGTATAATATTGTGGAATATGTTGACATTATGGGATAATCAAGCACCATTTCATCAACTTCACTATCGCAATTTCCCCTCACAGCAATAATTTTATCGGAATATCCGTTTAGAAGCTCGGCTACCCCTTTAGGGTTATAATCCACAGGCAAGGGATTTCTAGCACCATGATACAGCTCATCACCAAGTACGGCAATAAATTGGGCATTTTCCTTTTCAAATGCCTCCATAGCCTTTTTAGCATAAAACAATGATCCGTGAATATCTGAAATTAGTAAAATCTTCATAATCGTCTCCTTATAATGTTGTTTTATAATAATGTTATTTCTATGATAATGTTATTTTTATAATAATGTTGTTTCTTTTTATTTTTATTATGTCAGTTAACACGCTGCTTATGCCTCTAATACCATTTTGACAGCAAAATACCCAAATACTCTTTTACTGTCAGATTTATTTGAGACAATGCATCCGCATTAGGCACCAGGTCAATTAAACTAAAGCGGGATTTAATATTTGTCTGATAATCGGTGGGATACGGTATTACATCTATTTTTTGCTTCTCAAATTGTTTGACAGATCTGTGCATATGAAATGCAGAAGTTACAAGGATGGGACTTTTAAATCCGTTCCTATCCAATATATCTTTAGTCATACTTGCATTCTGGGTAGTATTCAAACTTTCGCTTTCCGATATTATTTTATCTTCAGGAACACCAAGTCCTATAAGAATGTTCTTTCCCACAACAGCATCAGAGGAATCAACTCCTCTAATATTGCCTCCGGAAATAATAATAGGCACACCCAATTTATAGTATAATTGTGCACATGTCAAAAGACGGTTTGCCGCATAACCCGATAGATGTCCGGGGCCGTTCACACCCGGAGTATCGCCGGTAGCTCCGCCTCCAAGCATAATAATCACATCACCCTTTAATTCAACCGGCGGAGTATACTTTCTCTCAAGAGTACGAATCATCATATTGCTCACAAGAGGTATGGACATAATGTATATTGCTGCCGTAATACCCAAAAGAAGCTTCCATATTTTGTTTTTCTTTTTAAGTGCATACAATGATACTAAAAGAAGTGCTATTATAAAAATACCCGGTGGAAGTGCAAAAGTATAGTATAGAAATTTAACAAAATTAATCAATAATGACCCTCCCTCACCTTTACAATAAATAATGATACAACTTTTATCTTTTATTATACTACTGAAAGCCGTATAAATCATTGTTTATCAATTTAGTTTTCATGCCACATAATGGTATTTAACTGTTGTGATTTTGTATAAGGAAAAGAGAAATCATTTTTGATATATTTAAGAAAGCACTTAAGATGTATTCAAGCATATTAATATATTTTAATTGAATCAATATAATCTTTCGCTTCTTTTAATCCGACACCCGTAATTTCTCTGTATCTTTTAATTGCTTCAATTTTTTTGCCTTCTGCAACAAGATTTCTTATAACACTGTCTACAGGTGGCTCAGGCACTCCAATTTGTTTTGCAATTTTCTCCAAAATAGTGTTTGTACGTTTAATTTCGTTTCTCAACTGGTTAATAGAACTACTGAACGAAATTAATATCAACACCAATAACGGTATAATCCACCAAATAGTTATATCATTCATAATTTCACCCTTCCTTCGTCTGACTTTATTTATTGAATCAGACATGAATTTTAATGTTTAATATAGAATACCAATATGTAAAAATACTGTCAATTAAACACATAAACCAAACTACCAAAATTCAATCGTTAGGTGCATATTTCTGCAACAATCCTCATACTCAAAATATTAAATAAATTGTGTTATCCTTTAACATCTCTAAGAATTGTGTATTATCTATTAATTTATCTTGTTCTTCAATTGAATTATCTTGCTTTTTTCTCGTGAATTTTATTCTTCTCACCTGTCTATAACTATACACAAAAGAACGGATATTTTTTTCATCTACATACCCAAATCTGGTCCATTCATAAATTAAAAAATCATTCGTTTTGAAAGTTATGGAAGTATTATCTCTGTCTTTAAAGCACCCATCTTTAAAAAGCATTTCTTTAGCCCTAGAAATAAATTCATATGCATCCCTGTCACTGCTAAATATGGTAATATTATTAATATTTTTATTGTAATAGTAAGAAAGGACATAACTTAAAACTGAAACAGATATCTCTCCTGCATTTTTCCTTTGAATCCTGCCATTTGAAAGTTTCTTTTGATCTAATCCATCTTTATAAAATGCATCAAGCCATTCTTCATAAGGGTCTAATTCCTCTACAGGTCTAATCATCAAGTAAACTTTTATCAATAATGAGTTTACTCCCATTCAATTTTTGGGTTTCAATACTGCCCCTCATCAAATCTATAAACGCAATATTCTGTGGACCAATTTGTGCAATCTTCTCAATATGTTTCATCCATAACCTTTTTTCATTTTCTCTTATTTCATCAATTATTTTTCTTAGTTCAGAGAACTCAATTTTTCTTGATTGTCCTCTATAGCGATAATATATTTCACCTGATTTTAAATCTCCATTATTTTTCTTACATATTATTGGTTTGTTATATGCTTCAAGAACAGAAATATAGCCAAAGTACTTACCATCAACCTCAGTAATACCTATATCCCATTCAATCTCAGGAGAAAAGTGTTCAATTAAGTATCCAGTAACTTTTTCCTGCTTTATATTATCAAATTTCTCTTTACGAATACCTATAGGAATACGAGGATTATCCTTAACTCCAAAAATTATTATTCCACCTCTGTTATTAGCAAAAGCCGCCATAGTCTTTGCATATTCGTCCATATTTCCAAGATTAAAACTTTCTTTAAACTCAAGCAATGAACTTTCACGGCTTTTTATATACCCATCGTCTCCCACAGTTCTAATAATTCTGCTAACATAGTAATCAGGGCTTACAACTGCCATTTTACTACCCCCTAATAACCAAACATTACATGCTTCACTACTCCACTCCAAGTGCTTTAAATACAGCATCCTCCGGACTCTGGTAAAATGAAATCTGAAACTTTGCAAACAGTTCAGGCGGAACAGTCGGAATATCCACCGCAGATGCCATTGGAAGAAGCACCCTCTTTGCACCTGAATCAAAACATACCTGCAGCACATTTGCCAGTTCCTCAACCTTTATTATTGTGCCTCCTATGCTAAGTGAACCCAGAACAACCAACTGGCTCTGCGGAGGCTTACCCAATGCCCCAGAACATAATGCTACAAAGGCTGCCAGTGCAAGTTCAGAAGTCATCCCTACTCCATGTATATCCTGTACATGCATCAAATAATCCTTTGTGGTAACACTTATACTTCCGCTTATATTTTTGCTGTTTGCCCTGAAGTACCTGAAGGCTGTCTCTATACTTTCTTTTGCCTCTCTATCGGAACCAAGGCCTGTCCTTTCAAATTTACCGGTACCTGATATAACCTGGGTTTCAATCTTATAAGCCCCTATCATACCTGATTTCCCTCTGGCAATGGTATAAAGATGGCCTGGTTTACCCATGCCTTCAGGTATTATTTTGCCACCGCCCTGCTCAGGAACCGAAACAAATTCCTCGCTCATTGTTTCATTATCTATGTAGGAGAAATGAACGTCATAAAATTCCATACCACCGATTTTCTTCAACTGTTCTTTAACACGCCTTCTTCCTACCAGTGCATAACGCAGTATTTCTTCAATATCATCCCTTGTAAACTCACCGTTAGGGTATATAAGTTTAACAAGCCCTGAAACTGTTTTTCTTACTGCAATAACATCTCTTTGATTTAAGTTGTTACCCAGTTTAAAAAACTTATCCAATGCATCAGAGTAGGACCATTTTCTCATTTCCCTCATGAACTCTGATACATAATCTGTAATAAAACCATATTCATCTGTAAAAAACTCCGGTCGCATTTTAGGTATTTCCCATCCGGGTATATAATAATGCATCCTGTCAAAAAATGCTGTATCATTGGCCATTGCCTCAGGGAAGGGCTCAAAAAGGTGGGATGTTTTCAGAAGTACATCCACACTCTGGTTAATATTCCCCACAAATACCATAGAAGCAGAAGCATTCTTCTCTTCTTTCCCTCTGGCAAAAGAACCCGAAGCCATGTAATCCTTCATTATCTGAATTCCATCTTTATCTTTAAATGTAATGCCTGCTACCTCGTCAAAAGCCACACAATCCCAAAGCCCCACAAGGCCTATCTGCCTTGAAGCCATATTATAAAACAGATTTGCCACCGTTGTCTGCCCGCCTGATACCAGAATGCTGTTTGGAGAAATTTCCTTATATACATGGGATTTACCTGTACCCCTTGGCCCTAGTTCGCAAAGGTTGTAGTTATTTTCCACCAGAGGTATCATCCTTGCCAGAAGGTGCCACTTCACATTATTTTCGAACCTTGTAGGTTCCATCCCTATAGACCTTAAAATAATATCTATCCATTCATCTTTTGTGAAGTATTTTCTGCCGTTTATTATCTCTTCCATATCAAGATTAGGCATTTGTATGGGAGTCAAATTGCTAATATTAAAAGGGCTTGTCCCTCTAGCCTCTTCATCATAGTAATAA
>DAOOVO010000100.1:0-15140 GCA_035370245.1 Pseudobacteroides sp. | reverse complement strand
GCAATAAAAGAGAGTGTTGCTTGGCTACTTTTTAAAGTAGTTTTGCAACACCCTCATTAATATTTGCTGTAATTACTCTGATATGACACCTTTTTTATCTACCTTTGCATTGAATGATAGTTGTTGAAGCTTATCAAACAGCTGTTGTTGTTTATTTTTATCTTTAAGTAAAACCGGACGGTAATTTTCTATGGCACATGGAGAAATTGTTGCAGTATATGACTTATCCTTGTTAAATGCTACATTTAGTATCATGGTATCATTCTTGACATTTGTAAATACGAAATTCCCAAGGCTGTATGCAATCAATTTTCCATTATAAAATTCAAATCCCTGTAGGACATGGGGGTGAGCACCTATAACCAGATCGGCACCGCCGTCTATGTATTTTTTTGCAAGATTCCTCTGATAGGTGTCGGGCTTTGTATTGCGTTCAGTACCCCAGTGTACGTATACCACAACTATATCAGCATTCTTCTTTGCTGTGCTTATTTCAGAAAGAAGCCTTGTTGGATTGTAGGTCGTAGCAACACCGGGCTTGTTTTTTCCGGCATTCCATTCAACCACAGGAATTACATGGCTTGATCCGATTATGGCTACATTGAAATCATCTACTTTGAAATACTTTGCTATGCTTGCCTCGTCAAGGTCATGTCCTGCTCCTACATATTTTATGCCTGCTTTATCTAAATAGGTAAATGTATCAAGCATTGCATCCTGACCAAAGTCAAGGATATGATTGTTTGCAAGAGTAACGATATCTATTCCGGCGGATGTAAGAACATCTACACTTGAGGGCTTGGCACGGAATGTGAACTGCTTGTCCTTGGCTTTTGTACCCCTTGTACTTATTGGACACTCGAGATTTATCATTGAAATGTCGGCTCCTGCAAGAATAGGTTTAACATCGGATAATATATAATTTGCTCCTTTATTGTTAATGACATTAGCTACGCTTCCGTCGAGCAAAACATCTCCTCCGAAGGAAAGTGTCAAAGTATTCTCGTCATTTGGTAATGCTGTTACTGTTAAAGGTTCTGATATATCAGGAGTTGGAATGGCGGGTGATGAAACAGATGATGAAACTAGTGCTTGAACAGAAGGTTCTGTGGAAGCAGCTGTTGCAATAGATGGTGTAACTATTGGAGTCACAATAGAAGGCTCATTTGCAGTTGGTGTTGAGAAAGAAGGTTTTGCCGTTGCAGTAAAGGCGGATGTATTCTGTTCTTTTGGAGGTGAAATGTCTCCAATATCTGAATTGGCAGTTTGCTGATGGGCAGGGGGAATAAAAGGAGTTTGCCTGTTGGATACATAATCATAGGCAAAAATAATACCTGCCGTAGAAAATAATAAAATAATTATTGTAATAATTGCTTTCTTCAAATATTTTCATCCTTTCAATATATTAATTCTTAAAACATTAATTTATAATTCTTAAAATAATACATGAAAACTTATTGCATATGTTACATAATGTATATTAAGCAAGTACAAAGGATTTAAGCAGTATAAATACTATTATACAAGCAAAATAAGAAATAATCTAGATAATGTAATATTAAATAATTGGCATGTTATAAGTATTGTATTAATGGTATTTAATCATACCTTATTGTATTGATTTTTATGCTATAAAAATGTAATATAATCAGTAGCAGTAAGAAAACCTAATATTAAGTAATAGTAGGATATAAGTGATTTAAATTAACAAAATATAAAATGGAGAGGGCATATGGATAAATCAAATGATTTGATAAAAAAGCTTCAGGATAATATGAATGAATTCAGCAAAGGTCAAAAGTTAATTGCGTGGTATATAATAAATCATTACGGAAAAGCTGCATATATGACAGCGGCCAAGCTGGGAGAAGATGTTGGAGTCAGTGAATCTACAGTAGTAAGGTTTGCCAATGAATTGGGGTACGACGGGTATCCGAAGCTTCAAAAGGCATTGCGGGAACTTATTAAGAGTAAACTTACGGCGGTACAGAGATTGGAGGTTTCATCCAATAGAATAGGTGATGAAAATATTTTAAAAAGTGTTCTAAGCTCTGATATGGAAAAAATTAAAGTAACCATGGAAGAAATAGACCATAAAAGTTTTAACAATGCCGTTGAGACAATATTAAATGCTAGAAAGATATATATACTTGGGGTTAGAAGCTCAGCACCCTTAGCGAGCTTTTTAGGCTTTTATTTCAATCTGATATTTGATAATGTGAGGCTTGTTCATACAACCAGTGTCAGTGAGATTTTTGAACAAATTATAAATGCATCACAGGGAGATGTTGTAATAGGAATAAGTTTTCCCAGATATTCAAAGAGAACTATTAAAGCTATGCAATTTGCAAAGGACCAGGGGGCTTCAGTAGTTGCAATTACCGATAGCTATGAGTCGCCTGTTGCGGAATATGCCGACAGTTCGCTTATTGCAAGAAGTGACATGGCATCTTTTGCAGATTCTCTTGTAGCTCCGTTAAGTGTTATTAATGCACTTATTGTTGCTGTAGGAATGAGAAGAAAGGAACATCTGTTTAAAACTTTTGACAAACTTGAAAATATATGGGATGAGTATCAAGTTTATGAAAAACCTGATAATGTTGACCAGTTCAGAAAAGCTGATTTTTAGATCCCTGGAGATTGTGGTGTATTTTGCACCACAATTTCTTACGATAAAATCAAGGTACAAATTGATTTGTATTTTTTATAATGCATTAGGAGCGGGAGTATGAGAAAAAGGGTATTCGTAATAGGCGGTGGACCTGCAGGAATAATGGCTGCCGGAAAGGCATGCGAGCTTGGAAATGATGTTATGTTATTTGAAAAAAACAACAAACTTGGGAAAAAGGTTTTGATCTCCGGTAAGGGGCGCTGCAACATAACCAATAATACTGACATTGAAGGGTTAATTAAAAATACTCCCGGAAATGGAAACTTTCTTTATTCCTCTTTTTACACATTTTCAAACCAGGACTTAATTTCAATGCTGAACGGACTAGGGTTAGAAACCAAGGTTGAAAGAGGTGAAAGAGTTTTTCCCGTATCTGACAACTCAAAGGATGTTGTAGATACTTTATGGAAATTCCTTGAATTGAAGGGGGTAAAAGTCAGGTTGAATTCTCCTGTTGATAGCATAGTTACAAAAGACGGAAAGGTAACAGGAATAATCACCAGAGATGGGCAAAAGCTTGAATGTGACTCTGTTGTGGTAGCTACAGGAGGTGTTTCATATCCAGGAACAGGCTCTACAGGTGACGGATTCAAGATGGCAAAGTCATTAGGACATCGGGTTATAGATCTAAAGCCGTCTTTAGTGCCTCTATTGACTAAGGAAAAATGGGTTAAGGATCTTCAGGGTTTATCATTAAAAAATGTTGAAGTTACTCTTAAGAACATGAGAGGCAAGAAAATATACAACGATTTTGGTGAAATGCTTTTTACCCATTTTGGGGTTTCCGGGCCAATTATTCTTAGTGCCAGCAGGCATATTCTTGATTATGGATTTAAGGATGTTGTGCTATCCATAGACCTAAAGCCTGCTTTAAATGAGGAAAAGCTTTATGACAGACTGACAAGGGATTTTGAAAAGTATTCGAGAAAGCAATTCAAAAATGCCCTTGATGATTTGCTTCCAAGTAAGATGATACCTGTTGTTATTGACCTGTCTTCCATATCTCCAGATAAATTTGTAAACCAGATTAACAGGGAAGAAAAAAGAAATCTTGTTAAGCTTCTTAAAAACCTGGAATTAAACATTTGCGGTGCCAGGCCTATCAATGAAGCAATTGTAACTGCAGGAGGAGTATCAACCCTTGAAATAAATCCTTCAACAATGGAATCAAAGCTTGTTAAAGGACTGTTTTTCGCAGGAGAAGTTATAGATGTGGATGCATATACAGGAGGTTTTAATCTGACTATTGCTTTTTCAACGGGTTATCTTGCAGGGGCAAACTGCTGATAGTATTTTTTTACATCCATATGCATATAATTAAAATGTTTGATATTAGAGAGCCATGTCACACTCACAAGGGTAAGTGATTTTTTGATCATGGCTAATATTAAATATTAAATATGCATGGAGAGTGTATGTGAAATGAAGATTACAGGTTTTAAAGTGACAAAAGATAAAAGCAACCAAAAGAAAAAGATTAAATCTTTCTCTGAAAAAGCTTTTGTTATAACTTTTTTTATTTTGTTCGCTTCGTTGATCCTTACACAGATATTGCTGGTGTCTCCGACCACAAGAAGATTTCTTGTGAAGGATGTTGAATTTGAGGGAAGTCCGTTGGAGGTAGTAGAGAACCTTTATTCCGAGGGCGAGTTGGAACTGGAACTTCAAAATATTCAAAAGGATGAGAATATTAACGTTTTGATAAATGGAGATGAAGTTGCAGCGTTCTCTGATAAGAGTATGGTGTTGAAAGTCAGAGATGGCGATGTTTTGGAAATAGACGGTACAGGAACGAATAATTCTGCCGTTGTCAAAGTTATCAAAAGTAGCAGCAATATTGAAAACAACTGTGTTGGGAAAGAATTTACAGTTGGATCTGAACTAAAAAACCTTTTTAGGGTTAAAATTTCGGGGTCATTAGGGGAAAATTGATATTATTCATAAAATTTCTAAAAAAGCATTTTGAATATTGTCTTTTTTGTGATAAAATAGAAACTATATTAAATATGTTATTAATCTTACATTTAGCAGAGCAAAATAACGAACGCTTTACCGGAATTTTGCGATAGATAAATGTAAAAGATTAATCGTATTTAATATAGTTTATTAATTATTAAAATAATAGAATGATAGTTATTTGTTAATTGATTTTTATATGGGGAGTTAAAATTTGATAATTGCTTGATAGAATATTTACATCTCTAAGGCGGTAAGTGTGTTCTTTGATTATTGGCAGTGATATTATTTCAGCCTAAAAATTTTTTGAGGAAGTACTTTATCTGTCAAGGATAAAGTACTTTAATTATTTGGTAAAATATAGTGATTTATAAAGTTCGAATACACTTAAATAGGGAATAATAATTTCATACTATATATGTATGAATTATAAATATATAAATTATAGATTATGAATGGAAAATCACATAGTGATTTTAATTATATATAAAAGTATGTAAAATATATTTATTTGTATTGGGGGAAAATACATTGAATAAGAATAACAGAAATTTACTGGTTTATTTGTTGGTCTTTATTTTAATATTCCAACAAGTGATTCAGGGCTTTGCAGCTATGAATGTACGAGATGATGGCATGGCTGATATGTCAGGAAAGGATTTGACAGGTGTGTATCAGGCTGAACCTTCATTGAATCCGACAATGACAAATACGCCAATTCCAATAAGTACTCCAACAAGCACAGTACCGGAAAATTCGGCAGCGGTACAAACATCCACAACGATGATTGCATCACCAACGCCTGTAATTACAATATTCTATTCTTCTGCTCCTACGGGAGTATCTACGGCTAGCCCGTCAAATGAAGAAATACCGACGTTGACTTCAAACGAGACACCGATTCCAACAGAAACTTTGTTGGTAACACATACACCGATCCCGACAGAAAGTTCGGTGGCAACACATACACCGATATCAACGGAAACGTCGATAGCAACACATACGCCGATTCCGACGGAAATTCCTGACGTGAAAGTTTTACCTAAACCTGACGGATTATCATTAGAAATCATTGATAACTCTTCTGTAAAATTGTCCTGGAATAAAGTGAAAACTGACACTGAAGTAAAAGGATATGATATTTACAGAAACGATACGAAAATTGGCACAACTGATGCTTCAGAGTATACAGATAACGGATTAGCCATAGGGACAAGCTATAACTATTATATTAAGGCATGTGATGTGTCGGATAATGTATCTTTGGCAAGTGACAGCCTGTTATTGGTTCTTGGTACAACCACAATAAACAGTGATGTGGTTTTAAACGAAAACAGAGTTTATCAGAGTATTAACTTAACTTCCGGTAAACTGGATTTAACAGGTCATTCATTGTATGTATACGGCAACTTGAATCAAACAGGCGGAACAGTGTACATAGATGGGGGACGACTGGAAGTATCAGGTAACTATGCAATAAAAAATCCAAGTTATTACACATATGCATCTTTAACTATGACAAATGAGGCTGACTATGTAAAGGTAGGAGGAGGCTTTACACAGCACTCATATTATAGTCATGAAGGCTTGCTGACAGCAGGAACAATGGAAGTAAAAGGAGACTTTATACAGGATGTCAACAGCTCATATTCCGGACACTCTGCAAACTTTAAGGCAACAGGTACCCATAAAGTAATATTGACTGGTATAAGCCAGCAAAAAATAAGATTTGACAGTCCTGCATCATCTTGGTTTGTTGATCTTGAAAATAAAAATACTTCGGGAAGCCCGCTGATAGTAACCGGAGGATTTAGTATAAGCGGAAAATTCACTAACAACGGATATGGGTTTGGTGCTTCGTTAAATGTAGGATCAACAAACTGGAAATTAACTGGAGATGAAGTAATAGAAGGAGACCTTAATGTAAGCGGAAGTACCGTTGATTTAAACGGTAAGGTGCTGAGGGTAAAAGGTAACCTGAACCAGAGCGGAGGAACCATTGATTTAAAAGGCGGTTCGCTTCTTGTAGAGGGTAATTCAGAAACAAATTCAAGTGGGAAGTACACTCAAACGGGCGGCACCATGTACATAGATGGGGGAAGGCTGGAAGTATCGGGAGATTATGTTATGAAAAATCCAAGTTATTACACATATGCCGATTTAAGAATGACAAATGAGTCTGACTATGTAAAGGTAGGAGGAAGCTTTACACAGCACTCATATTACAGCCATGAAGGATTGTTGACAGCAGGAACAATGGAAGTAAAAGGAGACTTTATACAGGATGTCAACAGCTCATATTCCGGACACTCTGCAAACTTCAATGCGACAGGTACCCATAAAGTAATATTGACTGGTACAAGCCAGCAAAAAATAAGATTTGACAGTCCAGGATCGTCTTGGTTTGCTGATCTTGATAATAAAAATACTTCCGGAAGCCCGCTGATAGTAACCGGAGGATTGAGTGTAAATGGAAAATTTGTAAATAATAGATCTGGATTTGGTGCTTCATTAAATGTAGGGTCAACAAACTGGAAACTTACTGGAGATGAGGTAATAAACGGAGATTTAAATATAAGTGGAAGTACCATTGATTTGAACGGTAAGATACTTAGAGTAAAAGGAAACCTTACTCAAACAGGAGGAAACATTGACTTGAAAGGCGGTTCACTTCTGGTAGAGGGTAATTCAGAAACAAATTCAAAGGGGAATTACACTCAAACGGGCGGAACCATGTACATAGATCAGGGACGACTGGAAGTATCGGGAGATTATGTTATAAAAAATCCAAGTTATTACACATATGCCAATTTAAAAATGACAAATGAGGAAGACTATGTAAAGGTAGGAGGAAGCTTTACACAGCACTCATATTACAGTCATGAAGGCTTGCTGACAGCAGGAACAATGGAAGTAAAAGGGGACTTTATACAGGATGTCAACAGCTCATATGCCGGACACTCTGCAAACTTCAATGCGACAGGTACCCATAAAGTAATATTGACTGGTACAAGCCAGCAAAAAATAAGATTTGACAGTCCTGCATCATCTTGGTTTGCTGATCTTGAGTATAAAAATACTTCCGGAAGCCCGCTTATATTTAGTGGAACTTTTAATGTATGCGGAGAATTCGTCAATAACGGATCAGGATTAGCCGGGCTAAATGTCGGTTCTACAAACTGGACCCTTACTGGTGATGAAGTAATATATGGGGATCTGAATATAAGTGGCAGTACCCTTGATTTGAATGGTAAAGTACTTAAGGTGAATGGAAATCTCACTCAAACGGGCGGAACCATGTACATAGATGGGGGGCGGCTGGAAGTATCGGGAGATTATGTTATAAAAAATCCAAGTTATTACACATATGCCAATTTAAAAATGACAAATGAGGAAGACTATGTAAAGGTAGGAGGAAGCTTTACACAGCACTCATATTACAGTCATGAAGGATTGCTGACAGCAGGAACAATGGAAGTAAAAGGAGACTTTATACAGGATGTCAATAGCTCATATTCCGGAAACTCTGCAAACTTCAATGCAACGGGTACCCATCTGGTTATACTAAATGGGACTTCTATGCAAAATATAAAATTTGATTCTCCTGCACAATCTTATTTTAATAAATTGAAGATTATTAGATCTGTGAACAATGGCTATAAGTTCAATACAACACCTGTGTGGAAAGAACTTGAGATATATGATGACGAATTACCGTCAACTCCTGATAATCTTAAAATTAGCAGGAAAACTGTATCTAGCATTTCTCTGTCCTGGTCTCCTTCCTATGATAATGTAGGTATTAAAAATTATGAAATATACAGAGATGATAAAAAAATAGGAGAGTCTTTATCACCAGAGTATGTAGACAATACAATTGAGTTTAATAAAAATTACAAATATAAAGTAAGGGCTTTGGATGAAAACGGTTTCTTTTCCGACTTTTCAAGTATTATAAACGCTGCCGTTACGGATAAAGAGGCACCATCCAAACCGGATAACTTGAAACTTGTTTCAAAAACATTTACATCTATAAAATTTACATGGACCCCCTCGAAGGACAATGTGGAAACGGTTTGCTATGAGGTATATCGTGATGGTGCCATGATCGGTATTGTGGAAGTAAATGAATTTGAGGATATTGATCTCCTTCCGGGGGAAAAACATAGTTACTATGTTTATGCTTTAGACGAAACCAATAACAGATCTGAAGCAAGCAGCATATATACCGAAATCAGTAAAGTAGATGATGAAGCGCCTTCAATCCCGCAAGGCTTAAAACTTGTATCAAGAAATGATATTTCATCGTCCATTATCTGGTCGCCATCAACTGATAACTTTAAAGTTGCTGGTTATGAAGTGTATAGAGATGGGGTTAAGATAAAGGATATTACTGATGCAGATACAACAAAGTTCGAAGATAGTGGTTTAACTAAGATGACTTCATATACATATACTGTAAAGGCTTATGACTTTTCAGGAAATTTTTCCGAAGAGAGTGACCCGCTAATTTTCACTACGGCACCTGCAACTGTTACTATAAGTACTAATGCTGTTTCAGAGCAGGATGAGCTTTATGGAACTGTGTATTTAACTGGAGGAATTTGGGATTTAAATGGAAAGACTATTACCATAGATGGGGATTTAATCCAGTCAGGCGGAACCCTTTATGTAAATGGAGGACAGCTCAAAATATTAGGTAACTATAGTATTAAAGGCTCTAGTTATCTTAAAATGATAAACGATGCAGATTATGTATTAATTGATAAAAACTTTTTAATGCAAAGCGACAATATAATAAAGGACAATTACATAAATGCAGGGACTATTGAAGTAAAAGGGGATTTTCTGCAGAGGGCCGGCGTGTTTTATAACTATGGAACTTATCCTAGAACGGATAACTTTGTACCAGGCGGTACTCATAAAGTAGTTCTTAGCGGTACAAATATTCAAAAAATTGATTTTCAATATCCCGGAAGCTCATATTTTAATGTATTGGAGCTTAAGAACACTTCTGAGCAAGGTGTTCAATTTATAAATAATATAAGTCTGAAATCACTTATAAAGCATGATAGTAAGATTACCCAAAGTTCAGTAGGTTCAATGAACTGGACTTTAAATGAAGATGTGGAATTGGACAGCAGTTTATATATTTCCGGAAGTACAGTGGATTTAAATGGATATAAGTTGACTGTGAATGGTGATCTTATTCAGTCAGGCGGTATCCTTTATGTAAATGGAGGACAGCTTGTAGTTAATGGTAATTATTATATTCAATCAGAAACAAAGGCAGCAGATGGTACTTTGTCCTATGGAAGAAGCACTGGAATTATAAAGATGCAAAATTCAAATGATTATGTAAAGGTAAATGGAAGCTTCCAAGTACAAAGTGATAATATTATAAACGATACATTATTAAGTGCAGGGACTCTTGAAGTAAAGGGCGATTTTGTGCAGATAGCAGGAGTGTTTTATAACTATGGCACTTATGCTAGGGCAAATAATTTTGCTCCAGGAGGCACCCATAAAGTAATACTAAGTGGTGACAAGAAGCAAAAGGTTTATTTTCAATATCCTGCCGATTCATATTTCAACATATTGGAGCTTAAAAATACATCTAAACAGGGTATTGTATTTGAAAATTCAATCAATGTAAAATCATTGATAAGAAATGACAGCATAATATCCAAAATTTCTATGGGTGCTATGAATTGGACTCTTAATGAGGATACGGTATTAGATAGCAGTTTATATATAAACAATAATACCTTAGATTTAAATGGCTATAGCTTGACTATTAACGGTGATTTAATCCAGTCAGCGGGAGTATTATATGTTAATGGAGGAAAGCTAACAGTTAATGGAAGTTATTTTATTCAATCAGAAATAAAGGCAACAGACGGCACTTTGTCCTATGGAAGAAGCACTGGAATTATAAAGATGCAAAATCCTGATGATTATATAAAGGTGACGGGAAGCTTCCAAATACAAAGTGATAATATCATAAATAATACATTATTAAATGCAGGGACTCTTGAAGTAAAGGGTGATTTTGTACAGAAAGCAGGAGAGTATTATTATTATGGAACTTATGCTATGAGTACCGTCTGGTACAAAGTTATCCGTTCTAGGACAAATAATTTTGCACCGGGAGGTACTCATAAGGTCGTACTTTCAGGTATAGGTGTGCAAAAAATAGAGTTTCAAAATCCTGCAGATTCCTACTTTAATATTCTTGAGATAAAGAATAAGCAGGGCGAAAATATTAAGTTTGCAAATTCTATAAATGTTATAAGTCTTTATACTAACAGTGCGAAGCTTCAATCGATAAAAATTAGTTCAAAAGATTTAAAGTTGAGCGAAGATATGTTTGTTGACGGCACATTGTATCTATCAGCTTCTACATTAGATTTAAATGGATACAAATTAACTGTAAACGGTAATCTTGTTCAATCAGGAGGAGTATTAAATATAAATGGTGGTGAGCTTACAGTAAAGGGAGACTACCGCATACAATCGGAATCTAAAGGTGAAGACGATACAATTGTTTATGGCAGAAGTTCAGGAAACTTAAAGATGTTAAATGATGATGATTATATACTTGTAACAGGAAGCTTCTATACCCAGAGCGATAATGAACATAAAGGTGCTTTATTGAATGCAGGTACTATAGAAGTAAAGGGCGATTTTGTACAGAGACCGGGGCAATATTATTACTATGGTAATTATGACAGAAAAAATAACTTTGCACCGGAAGGTACTCATAGGGTCATTTTAAGCGGTACTGACTCACAAAAGGTTGATTTTCAAAATTCCGGTGATTCATATTTTAATGTATTGGAGATTAAAAATACATCTGAAGTTGGAGTCCAATTCATAAAATCTCTTAATGTAAAATCATTGATAAGAAATGATAGCAAAATATCAAAGTTTTCGGTAAGCTCTATGAATTGGAGCCTTATAGAAGATACCGTAATAGATTGCAGTTTGTATTTTAGCGGTGCAACCATTGATTTGAACGGACATAAGCTCACTGTAAATGGAGACCTGATACAATCGGGCGGTACTATGTATATTAATGGAGGGCAGCTTTATATAAATGGAGATTACAGAATACAGGCTGAAAGTACAAGTGAAGACGGCGCTTTAGTGTATGGCAGAAGTGCAGGTTTACTGAAAATGATAAATCCTGATGATTATATAAAGGTTAGCGGAAGTTTCTTTATACAAAGCGATAATGTAATTAGTAATGAGATACTAAATGAAGGTGTTATAGAGATAAAAGGAGATATTGTTCAGAAGCCGGGGCAGTATTATTACTATGGTACTTATGACAGAAAGAACAATTTTGCACCGGGAGGAAATCATAAAGTCATACTCAGCGGTTCTGATGTACAAAATATTAATTTCCAGGATTCTGTAGAGTCATATTTTAACATTCTGGAACTTAAGAATTACTCAAAAGGTGGCATAATTTTTGGAAGCTCCTTTAATGCCAAGACCTTTATAAGCAATAATTGTAACATTGCTATGAAATCTATTGGTTCAATGGATTGGAAGCTAAGTCAAGATGCAGTGATAAATGGTGATGTTTACTTGTCAGGAAGCACTCTTGATTTAAATGGTCACAAATTGACAATAAATGGAAACCTGATTCAGTCCAATGGCGTATTGAGCGTGAACGGAGGAAGCCTTATTATTAACGGCGACTACAGAATCCAGACTGAAAACAAAGCATCTGACGGTACTACGACTTATGCCAAAGGAAATGGATTGCTGAAAATGCTAAATGCACATGATTATGTTTTGGTGAATGGAAGCTTTTATATACAGTCGGGAGATGTAAACGGCTCTTCTGTTTTAAGTGCAGGTGTATTGGAAGTCAAGGGTGATTTTATTCAGTTGGCAGGCCAATACTATTATTACGGAACATATGACAGAAGTAATAATTTTACTCCAGGAGGCAGTCATAAGGTAGTATTAAGCGGCAGTAGCGTGCAAAATGTTAACTTCCAGTATCCTAATGACTCATATATCAATATTCTTCAGATTACAAAACCCATAGAAACGGGTTATACATTTAATAAAACACCTATATGGAAGGAATTGGTGTATGATGTTGAGGCACCATCAATTCCGTTGGAACTTAAAACTACATCTGTGAGTGAAATATCAATATCACTTTCCTGGGAAGCTTCAACTGACAATGATAGTGTAGCAGGATATGAAATATATCGTGACGGCTCTTTGGCAAGTTATGTTAAAAATACAGAATTTACAGATGTAGGACTTACACCGGGAAAAGAGTATGTATATAAGATAAGAGCTGTTGATGCGGGGCATAATGTATCTGAATTTAGCCACGAGATTGCCGTTAGCACATTGACGGATACGGAAAAACCTTCAAAGCCCGGTAATCTGTCTGCATATTTTATAGACACTGATGTTTATCTCAGTTGGACTGCATCAACCGATAATGTAGAAGTCGCAAGGTATGATATTTATAGAGACGGTGAATTTATCGCTTCTACACTTTCAACTGAATATAAAGATACAGAGCTGAAATTAAACAAAAAATACAGCTATAAGGTCAAGGCATATGATGCTGCAGGTAATTGGGCCGAATCAGCTGTTGAGATTACTTTATCGGATGACCACAGCAATGATATGGTTGATGCTACCGAAATTGAGATTGGTGAAGATGCAGCAGGTACAATCAACTATAGAGGTGATATTGACTGGTTCAAATTTACTACAACAAATGCAGGTTACTATACAATTACAGGTAAAGGTGTTACCGACCTTCTAGGTAATGTATACAATGGGGACGGTACACTTAAGTTTACAGGAGAAAATTCAGGGGATAGGTTCACAATAACAGGAACATTTGAAGCTGATACCGAGTACTACATAAGGATTAAATACAGCAGCAGTTTTAGTACAGGGATATACACATTTAAGGTTTCAGAGCTTGACAATGAGCCGCCTGTGGTGCCAACCGGGCTTGTTGCTATAAAGAAAACTCCTGTGTCAATTAGTCTTAAGTGGGATGCTGCAACTGATAATACCGAAGTTGCAGGATACAAACTATATAGAGACGGTGTTCTCATTAAAGATACAACATCCACTGAATTTACCGATACAGGACTTGATCCTGAAACTTCATATACCTATACTGTGAGAGCATACGATAATTTAAAGAATTTATCAATTGAAAGTGATGCTTTAGAAGAAACAACAGAAAAGGATATAGATGCTCCATCCATACCTACTGGATTAAAAATGACATCAGTTATTAGATCCCAGGATGATACAGGAAAGAAAGTAACTGTCAAACTTGTATGGTCGGCTTCTACAGACAATGTAAAGGTAGCAGGATATGAAATATATAGAGATGGTGTTAGCATAGGAACATCGGATAAATATGAATATATAGATTCCGATGCAATAATCACAGAAAGCAATATATATAAATATACAGTCAAGGCATTTGATACTTCAAAGAACTACTCGGCTGACAGCGTTGCTGTGACTTTTGACAATGAACCGCCAACTGCACCTGCTGAGTTGAAGGAAATTGGAAAGACTGAGAAATCGGTTGTACTATCCTGGAAGCCATCAACTGATTCCATAGGAATAGCAGGATATGAAGTTTACAGAGACGGTATAAAAGTAGGTACTTCCACAACAAATAGCTATACGGCAAACGGACTTGAGCCTGATAAGACATATATATTCAAGGTATGTGCATTTGACGCTCAAGGCAATATTTCCGATTCAGGCAATGAGATTACCGTCACAACGACAATTGATACTGAAGAACCTTCAACACCAGGAAAATTAAGGCTGGTATCAAAAACCGACACAACTGTTACCATAGCATGGGATGCATCAACTGATAATGTGGCTTTACGCGGTTATGAGATATTGAAGGACGGTGTATCAGTCGGTACAACCGTTGCTGCAAGCTACAAAATTGAAGGCTTGGTGCCTGGCACCGAGTACAAATTCACAGTCAAAGCTTTTGATACATCCAACAATGTTTCAGATGAAAGTGATGTGTTTTGTGCAGTACCAAGGCTTCCTTCAGAGCCATCTAACCTTGAGGTAGTAGAAAAACCATATTCCGTAGTATTAAGCTGGAGCAATACGGATAGTGATGTTACAGGATATAAGGTTTACAAAGGCTCTAGTGAAGAGGACTTAAAATTCTGGACAAATTGCAATTCCAATAATATTGAGCTCACCGGATTAAATGGAGGAACAACGGTTTACTTCAAGGTAAGCTCAGTAGACAAATGGGGAAATGAAAGCATTAAATCGGCTGCAATAAGCGGAACAACATTAATTGACAGCAATGCTCCTTCAGTATCATCATTTGAACCTCAAGATAACTATAGAAGCTCAGGAAAAATTATTTTAAAGGTATCAGGTACGGACAACTATACTCTTGATAAGTTTATATTTGATTCCACTGCATAAACTCTTTTTTTACAATAGATGTACCTTGACA
>DAOOVO010000099.1:0-15145 GCA_035370245.1 Pseudobacteroides sp. | reverse complement strand
CAAAGATCGATATTACCTGTTTTTAACAGGAGTTATTGCAGTGGAATCAAAATTATATTTGTTAATTTTATATTCTTCAAGCATCCTTTCAACCAGTTTTTTCCCTTCCTCAATAGGATCATACTCTTCAGTCCCGTCAATTACTTTCCCTTGAAATTCTATTTCCCTTCTCCCATAGTCACTCCTGCTTTGGCCGCTATCCCTTCGTTGCCCTCTATCATACCTGTTTTGATTGTTGTTATTTGCCTGACCAGAAATACCGACTTTTTTAAATGCATCCTCCATGCTACCCATTTTTCTCTCCTCCTTCGTTTCTTATTTTATAAATTGTCAATTGTATCGCTGTAGCAAGCTCCTTTCTTTCATTAATATCGGTAATCCAACTGTACATATTGTTTTTGAACATGTTATACCTATCCAACTTTTCCTTTTCGGCATTATTCCCCGGACATTGTCTTCCCAAGGTATATGCAAACCTGGCTATGGATATACCCTCATTATTCTCCGCTTCATTTATCAACTTGAGATATTTATACAGCTTTGTTTTTCCTAATGAAGGGTTTTTATCATCATTAAGATAGTCAAATAAAAAATCAGCTTTTTCCATTACCCTGTCAAACTCTTTCCATTTATACACATGTTTGCAAAGTGTTTTCCCTCCGATTCCCTCCATGCCAAACAAGGCTATTCTATCCTTACCTTCATCAATTGTTTTTGAATAATTTTCAAGCTGCCCTGTTTCTTCTGCCATCCTTGAAACAGGATATTTATGCTCATAAAATCCAATTCCAGCCGAAAAACTCAATGCACCGCAAGTAAATTCTTCAAATGCTTTCCGTAAGTCCCTTGCAAATTCTATAACTTGATTCCATGGACCTACAGCAAAAACATCATCCCCTCCAGAGTATACAATTGCCAGACTTTTCTTTATTTTTTCATTCCCAGCTATTTTGTTTATGGAGTCCTTAAAAAACCTTGTGAGACTTTTGGATATTGAAATATACCTTCCCAATGTCTGAAAGCCGTTTGTATCTTCACCCATTCTAAATCCGTTTGAGAAAAGTCTTCCGAGATTATCAACATCAGCTCTTAATACTCCAAGCCTCTTTATACCTTCTGCGTCATTTACCAACTTTTCAAATTCAACAGGCTTGTTGTTTTTTGATTCGGTACACCAACTGTAATCAGCTGCAAAAATTCTGTTTGCACCTTTAAATCCTGCAATCATTTTATTTTTTGAATATACCCTTTTTATTAAGCTATCATCGAGTTTTGCCCTTATATTCTCCAGTGTGTCAAATACCAATGTACAGCTTCCTTCTCCAAAAACCTCAGGAAGCTTTATTCCTTTTTCATCATATCCTTTTAAAACAGGAATCACCATGGTATCATCATATCTATAAACCAGCTTTTCTCCTATCTTTACTAGGGATCTGCAGCCTTTGCAAATAGCTTTTCCTTCGTCTTCCCAATCCACAAGCTCAATTGATGAACCGCATATTCCGCATTCCCTGTGAGCTTCCTGTGGAGTATTTATATCAAATATTTCTTCAAGATGCCCTCTGCTGTATCTTGATAGTTTTCCTTCCGATATTTTGTCGGATAACCTTTTAAAACAGTTGGCTGTTGAAGCAGGCTTACCTTCCCTGAACATAAAATCATAAGCACAAGCCTCTATATATGCCATTTCAATATAAAGCAGAGTGCCAAACTCCGAATATAGCCATCTGTTTAATGATTCCTTTGCATTTTCAATGCATGTCCTTGCTTTTCTTGTGTTCGGAAGAAGCATGTAAAAGCCTCCTCCTCCCGTGTATAAAAGATTTGCTCTTGATAGCTCCATTTCTTCTAAAATTTCATCAACAACATGTTCCACAAATATTTCCAGGAAAAAAGACCTTCCTCTTAATGTCTTTAATGCATTTTTGGTTGATATTGTGTAAATGAAGTTCTGAATTCCGGACAAATCGGCATGCACCAGCAAGAAGCTGTTCTCACCCCGGGTAATCTCAGCATTGTCGAAACAAGCTCTTTTATAGTCCTTGTCTCCTTTTTCCTTCATATATTCATAAATACATGGTGCAACAGCTGCTGTGAGCTGTAAATGGTCATATAACGATATATCCGATATTTCATTTGTATTGGTGCTTGACGGAACAAAACTCAACAGACCTTCCAGTACATTTAGCAATGAATTGATGTATTTGCTATTGTAAAAATCGATTCCATTTTCCTCAAATTGTTTTGTAATTTTGTCATAGATTTCAGAATAAATAGAAGATGTCGCATTTTTACCGGAAACTTCATCGATAGGCAAGCATATGTTTTTTTCCCACAAAAAAGTACTTTCCAGAGCGAATACTTTTTTTGTGTCCTTTTCCTTAATAGGGGTTTGTACAATATTGAAAACACTTTCAATCAATTTCTTTTTGTCAAAGCAACTTCTTCCGTTGCTTTCACCCTCTTCTTCTTTGCTTCGTCTGTCTATTCCTGCAGCAATATTATCCGCTTCATAAACAATGTACGCCAAACTCTCATTTTTAAGATTACTGTTTTTAATTTTCTGTGCATGATGGAACTTTATACTTTCAATGATAAGACTTTTGTTGGGATTTTCCTTAATAAAGACATTTGCCCATTCAGAGCCTGCATCAGAATGATCCATGATTTGACTGTTTTTTTCAGCTCTCAATGCAATTTTACCAATATCATGGAGTAAAGATGCCGTAATCAATGCGTTTTTCTCATTGTCCATCTCATCACCCTTCCAATTTTGAGTAATATTGGAATACTGCCAATATTTTATTTTTCAATAAAATATTATCACTTTTTATCGAATTATACAATTGATTTGGATATATTTATTCAATCTGTCAAAAAAGCTCGTTTTTTATATTACAAGTTATTACAGTTATACTGTACAAAAAAAAGAGCCTGATTATATCAATCAGACCCTTTTCTACTTCCCATTATCTATATGCCGGAGTATGCGTAGCTGCCTCTGTTGGTGTAGCTGTAGGCGTATGAGTAGCATCAGGCGTATTTGTTGCAGTAGGTGTATGTGTCGCTGTTGGTGTATGCGTTGCAGTTGGAGTTGGCTTTGGTGTAGCAGTCGGTGTCGGTGAAGCAGTTGCCCTATAAAGTGCCGAATCAGGTATTAGCTGCTTAGTAATGTTCTGAGCGGAATATCTCACTTCTAAAACAGCATCTCCATCTCTGTTAAAATATTCCACTCTGATTTCATGCTTTCCGGCTGCAAGGTAGATAGAACCGCTCTTTTCCGTTGCCGAATGCCTGCCGTCATTATCAACTACAAGCTTGTTTCCTATATAAAGCCTGCTTCCATCGTCTGACCTTGTGTAGAAAGTATATTGTCCGGTCTTATCCACTTCTATATATCCTGTAAATGTATATCCAAAGCTAGCTTTATTGGATGAAATTTTAAAGTTATTAATAACGCCCTGGCTTATTGACGGTATAATGTTAAAATTAGGCAGGTTTTCCCAGCGTCCTTCATAATATTTGAAATTAAGTCCATTAACAGTATAGCCTGGGTTATCAGGTGTTCTGTATACGGATGTAGGTGTAGGTGTTTGGTAAGGAGTTGGCGTAGCAGTACTGTAGCTCACAGATATATTGTCAAACTCCGTATATGTATCAACTGCCCGTACCCCAATTGAACCGCCTGTGTAAGTGCCGTCAATAACATCTATTAATACCGAATTCATGTCATCAAGGTAAACCCTGATTGAATTTCCAAGTCTTACAACTTTAATGATGTATGTTGTGTAAGGATTGATTGTAACCCAATGATGCCCGATTGAAACGGCGGAACTGTCTGTTACCCTTAACAATTCAATCCTATCGTTATTTGCATCTATTCCGACATAATAACCTCTGAATCCGTACGCGGAATTTGTTGGATTGCTTACATTAAATATAATTCCTGCATTTCCGGAAGTTCCTACTGCCAGACTTGCTGTGTAAGTAAAATCCGTATAGTTTGTTCCTGCAGCAATTGATTTTGCTTCACCGTTAGGGCTTACAGCATATTTGTTGTTTTCTACTTTCCATGAACCGTTATATGTGGTCCATCCGTCTGCATTGCCATCATTGAAGTTGTCTGAAAAAGCAATTCCCGAAGGTACAACATTTGTTTGATAGAATCTGAACCAGTTAACAGAGAACAAATATCCGCTTCCACCTGTAAATTTCAAATAGAGCTTATGTACTCCTGTTGTTTTCTGGATATCGATTTTCTTTGTGGCCCATGTCTGCCAGCCTCCTGTAGAAGGTATGGAGCATGTTCCAACAAGCTTTCCGTTAATATCGTCGAGTCTTATTTCAATATACCCTGTGCTTGATGAGCCATTGGCATATCTCACTTCAAAGCTGCTGGCACCGTTAGAAAAGTCTATATTGTCGTAATATGCATAGTCGCCATTTTCTATCCATTCAATATCCTTACCGCCCTCAGTACAGTTGGCAATTTCAACACCTTTACTGCCGGTAAAGCTTTCGGCTTCAATTTGTGTAAAAGCACTTCTTGCTGCTATTGTAGGTGTTGCAGTAGGTGTTGGCGTACTTGTAGGCTTTGGTGTGGCTGTAGGTGTCGGTGTATTATAAGAGTTAACAGCCTGCAGCAAATCCTTGTCATTTATTGCAGTAATCTGTTCCATTTTAATAACACCTGTATCAACAAGCTTTCTTATAAGAGTTCTTTCAGAGCCCTTCATCTTTGTTTTTAATGCACTGTATGAAACCGCTACAACATCGTCCCTTATTATGGATTGGGTTGATTTGTAGTATTTATATTCAACTGAAGATATAAGTCCTATATTATATGCTTTATCAACCGCTTCACTCCAATTGAAATCTCCCTTGGAATCATCATAACCCAATGATCTTAGCAAATATGTAATATACTGGTTTGCAGTGACATTCATGCCTGCACCGAAAGTTGTACTGCTAATCCCCGCGGTCAATTTAATAGAATATGCATATGAAACATAGTACTCAGCCCAATGACCGGAAGGAATATCGCTAAAAGATGATTTTATTTTTTGATTTAAGGCTGTTTGCTCAAGACCTAAAAGCCTTAAGACCATTACAATAGACTGCTCTCTTGTCAATTCCTTGTCAAGCTCAAACCCATTGTTAGTTCCTAAAAAGAGGTTCAGTTTTTTTAATTTGTTTGCCAGTTCAGTGTTTTGAACCTCTACAGCACCGGTAAAATTAACTGATACCAGCACTATTGCAATTGATAGCAATAATGTTAAAACCTTTCTTTTCATTTCTCACTCCTCCTATAAACCTGTTTGGGGTATGTATCCCATACAATAATAAAAATATAAAATTAATTTAATTAATTATAAACCTTATTAATATTTAATATATTATTCATAATATCAATTATTAAGTCAAATCACCATAATATATTATAAAACAAATTTTATAAATTTAAGTCATATATACCCTTATCAATACACAATTTGGCTCTTTCCCTTGTTTTTTCGTCGCTTTCAAGTGCGTCTTTAAGAAACTGGGGGTTTTCCTTTAAAAACTTGGTCATTGCTGCTTTTGGATTATCAAGATAAGCTGCAATCATATCAAACTGACTTTTATTTATATAGTTTGAATCCAATGCCATTTTAAACAATTCTTTATCGATATTGATCATTGAAAACGGTGCTATATTGTTTTTTTCAAGGAACTCGGAACCGCCCTGCATTCTGTCTACAACAGCCACACTCCACGATATTTCACCGCCAAGGCCCTTTATTGCCGGGATCCACGCCCTCTCGTAGCTTGATGCTTCATTGATAAGGTCAACAATATGAAGAACCTTTTTACCGTTTAATTTAAAATCTGTAACAACTTCTCCCCCATCGGTAAGAACTGCTTTTAAATCCTTGTATATCGTTATATGGGGCTTATTTAATATATGAGCTATTATTATGGAAAAGAACCAATCCCTTCTTTCACCGCCGGATATGTAATCAAATGACTTAAGAGCGGGATTTTCCCTTATGAATACCACCATTTCATCTATAAGTTCTTTGAAAATTTTATCGCTATTATAATTTTCAAGGACTTTTTCCAGTATTTTGCCAGGACAAGCCACAACATCCTTTTTTACTTCATCAATTAATTTTAGTAAACTATTAGCCTTTTCCTCACTTCCGTAAAGAAAGTGTGTATTTATGTAATAGGGGCCTATTGCTCCCGAAGTATACCAAAACGGTTTATTCTGAGGACACACCTTAAGTGCCTCAGTTTCAAAAAGCCATGACACAAGCTTATCTCTAAAATTATTCATTTACATTCCTCCAAAACGACTTATTGTAGTTACATTTTATATTTATTTATTTATTATCCTTATCTTATTTTTACTTTTATATTTTATCCCTGTCTTTTTTCAAATTCCTTTTCATACGCAATCCACCATTCCTGATTATAAATGGTGCTCAGTTCCTTGCTTAAATGGGATGCATCTCCTTCCATTATAACACTATATTCGCCATTCTCATAATCAATAATTGTAACCGATGTATTGTCATACCACTTTATATTAACCATTTCAGTGAGATCACAGCCCTTAAATCTGCACATCATAGACTTAATTGCTGTTCCGTGGGTAACAATGCATATATCCTTGCCCTTATTATTGCTAATAATACGCTCAACCTCTTTTAAAAGCCTCTCTTGAAATTCTTCCATTGATTCACCGTTGGGCATTTTGTGAAGATGGGGTCTTTTTTCCCATGTTTCATTCTCTAATGGCCACAACTGGGCAAGCTCATCCCATTTTTTGCCTTCCCAATCGCCTCCGTTTATTTCCTTCATTTTATCGGTTCTAATAATTGGAAGATTTTTTACATCGGCTATATATTGTGCTGTTTGAAGGGTTCTTTTCAAGCTGCTTGAGTATAACACATCTATATTTACATCCTTAAGTCTTTTTGCTACCAACTCCGCTTGTTTATGTCCCTTTTCGGTAATGGGAGAGTCTGTCCATCCGTGAAACTCCCTGTATAAATTGCCTTCGGCCTCTGCATGCCTTACAAAAATAAGCCTTGTCCTCATTAATTCCTCCTAAATTCAGTTTTTATACAGCATATATCGGTTTTATCCAGGATATGTCACTTGGATATATCACTTGCTTTCGATTTGGCATCCACATCCGTTCCCACCGGCCGTTGATGTATCGTTTAATTCCAGTGTTCCTATTATGTCCATTACGCTGCTGATATTATACTGCTCAAGGTATTTCTCAATTCCTTTGACAACATCGATACATGCAGTGGGGTTTACAAAGTTCATTGTGCCAACCATAACCGCACTGGCTCCGGCAAGCAGGAACTCCACCGCATCCTCGCCTGTAGATATGCCCCCCATTCCTATAACAGGAATCTTTACCGTATGGGCTACCTCATAGACCATTCTAAGTGCAACAGGCTTAACTGCCGGTCCCGAAAGTCCGCCGAAATTCTGAGCCAGCACTGGTCTTCTCCTATGGATATCAATGGCCATACCAAGTATTGTATTAATAAGCGACAATGAATCCGCACCTGCATCTTCCGCTGCTTTGGCTATCTCTTTTATGTCGGTTACATTGGGTGTAAGCTTGACTATAAGGGGCTTTTTACAATAAGCCCTTACTCTTTTTGTAACCTCTGAAATCCCTGCACACGTGTTGCCAAATGCAACTCCACCTTGCTTAACATTAGGGCATGAAACATTGAGCTCAATGGCATCAATATCCGCATCCTGCAATATTTCCGCCATTTTGCAGTAATCATCAATGGTATTGCCTGCGATGTTTGCAATTATTGCAGTGTTGTATTTTCTTAAAAAAGGTATTTCCTCTTTAATAAAGTGAATAACCCCTGGGTTTTGAAGTCCAACGCTGTTTAATATTCCCGCAGGAGTTTCTGCAATCCTCGGAGGCTTGTTGCCTTGCCTTGGTTTAAGGGTAAGTCCTTTAACAGAAACCCCTCCAAGACCATTCAAGTCAATATAGTCCGAGTATTCTCTTGCAAATCCGAATGTTCCCGATGCGGCTATTACAGGGTTATTAAGTTTAAGTCCAGCCACATTAACGGAAAGATCGGTTTTTTTATTTACAGTATTCATATTATCCCTCTTTTTTCAGTTGTACTTAAGAATATTGAAAATGCTTTAATTATTTTCTTCATTTTATATAATATCATTTAATTCTGCCTCTATCCATACGGTACAATAAATTAATGCAAAAAACTTTATATTCTGTAGACTCGATTTTGTCACACAAAATGTTTCCCGGTTAATATTATGTTATATGATCACATTATTGGAGAAAACTTCATGCTAAAGTTTATAACAGGAAGCATTTATACTTACAGAATGTATTTATCCTTATTTGCCGATATTGACATAATGTCTAAGATTATAATAATTCTTTCGATTATTATGGTTTTTATATTATTTCTAGCTTTTTCGCCGGGAATTATTTCATACATACATAAATCATCCAAATCAATTAAACATATTAATTTGCATTATAATACAATTTCTAAAAATTACGATAGAAACCACCCCCAATCCACCTCAGAGATTGATAAAGCCATTGAAATGGCTGGCTTTACATACGACATTGAGCAGGATATGTTTTACTATAATATGGATTCCTGGCAAAGAAAGTTTGGATATTGCAGTCTATATGATGAGGCAACAGTGCCTTTTGGCATGATTGTAGACTGTGATCCTGTTTATTTTGATTACAATGGCAAAAAGTGGCTTTTAGAATTTTGTAAAGGCCAGTATGAATTGTGTACAGGCTGTGAAATAGGTATTTATTATTCCAACAAATACACTTTTTACATCCCCGGTATTTCCAACGGAGTATTTTACAATTGTGTTGGAGATGAAGACAGGTTATATATGGAATTCACATTGAAAAAGTTTGATGAAGTTCTTTTTAAACGTGGAGAAAAACATTGGTGGCTAACAGGTTTTAAATTGGGTGAGTTTTCCGAACCCCATGAGTTGAGCATGGATATTGTCCTGACATTTAACAAACGGGAAATGCTTGCTGAATTTTTAAAAGGCCTAAAAAACGCTAACTACTCGGACAATGAGTATACTATCAGAGGCAATACGGTATATATAGATTTTAAGTTTCCACACACAGCACAGCCGAAGTCAAGAATCAAGCAGGCTGAATGGATTATCCAGAGGAAAAATCAAGCATTATGTGAAAAATATACCGAATTGACGGCAGGATGCTTCAATATGTCGGAAAAATTAAAATTGCTGAAAGAACAGTCACCCGAACTGTATAAAAAAGCAATGCATCCCGGAAAGTCATTAGCCATATTTGATGTTTATAAAAAAGTTCAAAAATACATGAATATAAATATTTAAGCCTATTAATTCTGGGTTAACAGGGGTCTTTTTTATGTATTATAACAATCGACTTTTTAAAGTGTTTAAATCGGCAGAGAAAATCCATTTTGATGATTCTTCAAAAATCGTCATTATGAGCGATTGCCATAGAGGCAGCGGAAACCGGAGCGACAATTTTTTAAGCAACAAAAGCATTTACAATGCCGCCCTTAGCTACTATTACAACAACAATTATACATATATAGAGCTTGGTGACGGCGATGAGCTTTGGGAAAACAGCAATTTTCAAGATATAATTCGTGTTCACAGCGATGTCTTTATTAAGCTGTCAAGGTTCTATAAAAAGGGAAGGCTTTATTTCATACATGGAAATCACGATATGGTAAAGAAGGACCCCGTTTTTGTTAAAGACAACATGTATTACTTCATCAAAGAGCTTGACGGAAGGCTTGTATCTTTATTTAAAAATATTACGATACATGAGGGGCTGATTCTTAAACACAGGTATAATGAGTATGAAATTTTTTTAACCCATGGTCATCAAGCGGATATTTCTAACGATAAGTTTTGGAGGTTAAACCGTTTCCTGGTAAAATATCTCTGGAGAAATTTAGAGCTCATAAGCTTAAAAGATTTCACCAGTGCTGCCAAAAACTATAAAAAGCAAAAGACTGTAGGTAAAAGGCTTGTTGAATGGGCAAACAAAAACAAAAAATTCATTATAGCAGGACACACACACAGACCCACATTCCCGGACATTGGTGAGCCTACTTATTTTAATACGGGAAGCTGTGTACACCCCCATTGTATAACTGTTATTGAAATAACGAGAGGTAAAATTGCACTTGTCAAGTGGCATATAAAGACTAGAAACAATGGGGTACTTTTTGCCGACAGAGAAATAATAGCAGGTCCTCGCAAGCTTAGTGATTATTTTAAAATACTGTAATCCTCCATTTATGTCATTCTCCATTTATTTAAAGCATATATAATAAAATGGCGTTAAAAAGAAAAAAGGTTGCATTTATCTTAATATTGCACCCTAAAAACATATAAATATAAATATTAAGTAGGTATAAGTATTGCAATTACCATTTGCAAGTTTAGGAGATATCCATTATAAAAAATAATAATGTTACCCCTGTTCTATAGTTCGTTGTCAAAGTAAAAATTGTGTCGTTTTTTTGAAAACTTTTTCAAAATTTTATTATATTAAATACCGTTAATATTTTTCATTTATCTACCGCAAATTGAGAATTACGGCTCATTGTCCGAGTAAATCTTTTCTATTATTACAAGAAGAGGCGGGCAATTAGGCTGATTTACAAATTCCGATTTTAATACCGAATACTTTTTATAGTCAATAGTTTTTATGTAGTCCATAAGTGCGTCCTTTTCCTCAAAACCGCTGTCACCGCCATAATAGACCACCATTACTATAAGACCGTTCTTCTTCAGTAGCCCCATGGCTGCCTCGACAGCACTTTTTGTAGTCTCAAACCTGGTACAAATGCTATGGTCACCGCCCGGAAGATACCCCAAATTGAACATAACTACTGAAACCGGCCCACTTATATACTTGCCCATGTTTTCATGGCCGTCCCTTATCAATTCAACACGATGAGCTATACCTTGGTCTTCCAGTTTTTCCTTTGTTTTGCTTAAAGCCCTTTCCTGAATGTCAAAGGCATATACCTTTCCGCTCTCACCTGCTAACTTTGCTAAAAAGACAGTATCGTTTCCGTTTCCTGCAGTAGCATCAACTACCGTATCCCCTTCTTTGACTATTCTCTCAACTATTTCATGAGACTGACCCAAACAATTTTTTATAAATTGCATCTTTTACACCTTACCTATTATATTCTGCATTAAATACCATTAATCTTTTAAATTTCTACTTTACCGTTAAAATTATATCCCTAATTATTTTTGCTGCTAAAAGAGCAGTCCTGTCAGATTGATCGAATATAGGCGATACCTCAACCAAATCAAATCCTACGATATTTAGGCCTTTTAACATTTCAACAGCCTTAAGCATTTCTCTTGAAGTGATTCCTCCAGGTTCCGGAGTTCCTGTACCATTTGCAAAAGCAGGGTCAACCACATCAATATCAAGAGTTATGTAAACCGGTTTGCTGCCTAATGTTTTGACAACCTCAGCTAGGGGCTCTAAAACATCAAACTTGTACATGTTTGTGTTATTCTTTGCAAATTGGAACTCTTCCCTTGTACCCGATCTAATGCCAAACTGGTAAATATTCTTACCCGGCATAAAATCAATAAGCCTTCTGATAGCAGATGCATGGGAGTTAGGACATCCGATGTACCCTTCCCTTAAGTCTGCATGTGCGTCAAAATGAAGGATAATCAGTTCATCCCCATACTTTTTATGCACCTCTTTTATAACAGGTACACTTATCAAATGCTCACCGCCTATGAATAAGGGGAATTTGCCGTCATCTAAAATCTCCTTTGCCGACTCCCCAATAAGCTTAAGGCTCGCTTCCACATTTCCAAAAGGCATGTCCAAATCACCACAGTCGAAAAACAGGCTTTCTGTCAAATCTTTATCCATATATACGCTGTATTCCTCTATACCTATGGATACCTCTCTTATCTTCTGAGGCCCAAACCTTGTGCCCGGTCTTAAGCTGCAGGTAAAATCCATTGGAACACCTACCAGCACTATTTCAGCTTTATTATACTCTTCACAGCTTGCCATAAACCTAAGGGGCAATGTTGAACTTCCATCCTTCAATCCCATTTTTATCCTCCCTAATATCCTTATATTCTCAACCATTATTCTAAATCCAGTTAAACACATTAATTTCCCATTGTATATCTTCGTTACCGCTACCGCTATACTTTTTGTCCGTTGGCTCCGGTGTATATCCGATACAATACGGTTTGGATGACCTCGAGTATACTTTACCGGTATAAATAATGGTTTTATTATTGTAATTTGCTTCAAAGTATCCGTCAAGGCTAAATTTATTTGAGTCATAAATTGATACTTGATATTTTGTATTTTTTGAGTTGAAAGTATGAACTATTTTTCCATCTATCAACAAATATATTTGTTTGTTATTTGCAGCCCTATACATTTCTGTTAACGGATATGCAAACTCAATTACAGGTCCGCAATCTTCCATGCTTTTCTCATTCCAACTGAACAGCCAGCGGGATCTCAGATAATCCACCAGCTCCGGTCCCTCATTCCAGTATTTATGTACTGAGTCATAATATTGGATTGATTCCTCATCTATATTGTCCTTATCACTAATATATTTATATACTTCAAACATCATTTCGCATGCTTTTTTATGATCTCCCGACTTTAACAACTCGGTATTAAACATTTTGCTGCTGAAAGCATTGTATAAATGATAGTTAAACTCGCCATGGCTGTAAAGCACACCATTTTCCCAGTCTTCCTCAATAAAGTCGTTTGTAGGATAGGCAGCAGCCATATCCGAGCAGGATGTAAGAATTATATTCCTATCGTCTTTCTTAAGATCATCTATAAATCCTCCACTAAAGCATTGCTGCATGCATATTATTCTTGTAGTACAATTTACTTTTCCCAAAAGCTCGGCAAATTGATAATCGTATAGCTTGCTTCCGTCTGCAAGCAAAAGATAAGAGTTGTTTTCATCCCTGAAGCCATGACCGAATGTCCATACCAGCAGCAAATCAATATCATTATATGTTGCTAATTTATTTAACACATTTTCTACATTTTGATAGGTAGCAGCGTAATCAGTCAAAGGCCTTGTCATTATTTTTTTGCTTAAGCTATCTGGTAATTTTCTTGATAGTGTTACAGGCACTTTTTCAGTAAGCCTTCCCGACACAAGTCCTATTTCTCGCTCTTTTGCAACTTTTATGATTTGCGGTCTTTTATAACAGTACTTTGTCATTTTACCTTCGGGATCACTAAAATCAACTCCATCACCATATAATACAGTTATGTTTTCATCCTTTATTCCAAGCCCGTTTCTTTTAACTTCTCTTTGAAGGACTTCCCACATACGGGCAGTATCGTTCCAAAACTCATCATAATGATTGACATCCGCTATTCCACCACATATAAGCAAAGAATATATATTCATTACAGTCACCCCTTCCCCTATCTTTTAATCACTACTTTTTTTTCCACTTTACTTTCTACAACCCAAATATTATTGCTTTTGTCAATGGCCAATCCTTTTGGAACATACTCAGTATTGATACCAATTTTTATATTAGTACTCTTATCAAACTTCACCTTATGAATATTAAGGCTTTTACCCTTAGTATCATAAGTAGTAATAACATATTTAAAGGAATCTAAAACCATAATACTTTTATTTTCTTCAATAAATAAAATACCGCTTGGTCTTGATCCCCTTGTAAGAAAAATATTGTCGAAGTTCAAATATACATCTTCCTTTTCTGTTTTCAAATCCAAAGAACAGACATTGCTGGAGTATCCGGCACTACACACAAACCATATTTTCCCATCCTTTATATCAAAATCACTTATTGTACTGCCGGGTGCGTTTAACAGGGAGAGAGCCATGTCACTGCCTCTAGTTACAAGCGACAATTCACATACCGGTCTTTTACCGCCCTCAATCAGTCTGTATAAAAGCTTCTTTTTACTGTCTATGATGAAATAATCCTTATTGTACTTACACACACTAACGGGATTATCTATGGTTCTTGTTATAGTTAATGAAGCTTTACTTTCGTTTGGGCTGGTGCCTTCAAGTACACTTATTTGTTTATCGTTGACAGCTAATAAAACAAATGCATCGGACTTGTCAGATTCCCGATATGACTTTACAGACATAATAGTGCCATAATCGAAATTCTTTTTTTGCTGAATTACTTTGATACTAACAGCCTCTGTGCTCATATTATCCCCCCACTTAATCTCAATTTTTAAGTAAATTATATAATAATAACCTGTCAAATAAAAGAAGACTTTGATAATTCTCTTAATTCTTAATTTTTCAACTCATGGACAATTCCTGCAAATTATAATAAAATATTAGCAATAATAGGGATCTTAAGAATAATTAAATAAAATATGAAAAAAAGAGATATTGATAGCAATGAAAAACAAAAAGATTTTATGTCTATTTATAGTACTATTAACTCTATTTTTAAATGGATGCGGCACAAAAGTTAAGGTATCTCCGGAAGCTGAAGACGGAGTTTTAGATCTAAGGAACTGGAATTTTCAAGATGACGGATATGCCGACCTTAACGGTAATTGGCATTTTTATAATTCGGTTCTGCTGTCACCCCCCGAATTAGAATCCACCGATGTTTCATATACAAATGCAAAAGTTCCCGGTATTATCGGCGTTGACTCCCCTTCAACTTATAGGCTTAAAATACTTCTTAATAAAGACGAAAAAGTTCTTGGATTATTCATATCTAATTTTCAGGATTACAACATTTGGATTAATGGTGTTAAAAGAGATTTTGGAAAAGACTGGATAAAAGACGATCTTAACGTTGACAGCATAAATGTTGCAGACTTCATCAATATTGATAACGGCACTTTAGAAATAGTTGTACATGCCTATTCTTTTAACCCTACAAAAATACTTCTAGGAACCAAAGAGCAAATACTCGATTTAAAATACAATAACTATACGGCAAGTCTGCCTATTATATTCATAATACTTTTCATGGGATTTTATCATTTGATAATATTTGATTCCACTGCATAAACTCTTTTTTTACAATAGATGTACCTTGACAA
>DAOOVO010000098.1:0-15370 GCA_035370245.1 Pseudobacteroides sp. | reverse complement strand
TTGTAACTGGAAATTTCTTAACTTAAACCCTCCAAAAACTATTATACGAGGTAATCATTATGAAAAAGATAATAGCTATGGTGCTTTGTCTTATGCTTTCACTCTCATTGATAGGCTGCGTATCAACAACCGATATGTTTGTTGATAATAACAACAATACTGGCAAAGAAACAGAACCAGCAACTAATGAAAAAGGACCTAAACAAGAAGGTGTCAGTATGTTTGTTAAGAAAGAAACATTAACAAACAAAACTGCAACTTTTGTTCTTCAAAACAATACAACCGATAAAGAATACACATATGGTGCTATGTATGAACTGGAAAAACAAGTGGACGGCACATGGAAGACTTTTGAACCAAAAGAGCCATTATCCTGGAATGAAATAGCTTATATGCTTAAAGCAGGAGAAACTACAGAATTTAATGTTGATTGGACTTTAGGCTACAACGAACTATCTGAAGGTACTTATAGATTAGTAAAAGTTATGTATGATTTAGACGGAAACCAAACAACCGTATATGCGGAGTTTAATATTTAAACATAAACAAAACTCGGTTTGTCAAAATGAATATTTTTTTGAGGAGTAAAGTGTTGATATGCTTTGCTCCTTTTTTCTGCTCTGATTCGTTTAAAAATGAAAAGAGTCAAAAAATCAGCTCCATCTATTCATTTGGAGCTGATTTCTAATAAAAGCATTATTTACCACTCTTAATAACTGCTCAATGCAATTCCGTTTTTCCCAAGGGGTATTTTATGATCAAGCCCTACAAACTTCCCATTCTTTTGCCATAAAACATCTTTTACAAATTTATACTTTTCTTCATCCCATGTAACAAAGTCTCCAAGCACAAGTCCTCCTGTATCTCCTGAATTGGAATTGAAGCACCAGAATGTGTGATTGAGCTTATTGGTTTTTATTAATTTTCTCAGGTAGGTCATCCAGGTAAGGTTAGGCTCCTTCATGAACCCGCCCCATTCTCCAATTAACAAAGGTGCTGTGTTGTTCTCATGTATGAACATCCAGTTATCCTTCCAGCAATCCTTATATAAGCTTTCATATGTATAGCCATTTTTAAACCACGGCTGTTCATAAACTGTAGGACCATAATCATGAGGCGAATATACCAGCTTATTCTGGTATTTTCCCAAATTGATGGGATAATCCTTGACACCTCTTAAATTGCCGCCCCACCAGTTAAAATAGTAATCCGCTGAGTTTTTAGATTTATAGTCGGAATTTGCCTTAATATCTTTTGGATATATCTCAATTCCTTCCACCACTATTAAAACATTAGGATTCTTTGCAAGAACTGCATTTGCCGCCTTTTCAGCTATGTATTTCCAGTTGTTCGGATCTTTCGAATTATTCCATATGGCTCTCGGGGTTTCATCGGGTTTTCCATGGGGTTCGTTTTTCAAATCATATGCTATAATGGTATCGTCCGACTTATAACGTTCTGCCATCCAGGCCAATGAATCTATATAATCCTTTTCAGTTATATTACCATCATACCAAACCGGCTTCATATGCCCCATTGAATCAGTTTTAGCCGAGTGAATATCTATCATAATTTTTAATCCGTTGGCCCTGCATTGCCCCACAACATAATCAAATATTTCCAAACTGTTCATTCCAACAAGATATGAATTTGTCGCCTTGTTGAAATTAGCCTCAGGTGCCTTTCCCTTTGCCCAATCCAGTATCAATTCAGATGATATGGGTATTCGTAAAAGGTTAAACCCTCTATCTGCAATTGCTGCAAGAGATGTGTTGAGATCTGCGGACCAAAGACCGTCAAATACATTTGTCCCGGTATTGTATCCAAACCAGTTGACACCTGTGATCCATACCTCTTTGCCATTCTTGTCCACTATTTTATTGCCTTTTGTATAGAGCCAGTCATCGGTTGTTGGAGCCGGAACACCTTTAGTATTTACCTTTGCCGGCTGCACATATTGAGTGGTATTACTCGCCCCATTATTTTGACTATTATTTTGATTATTGTTTTGACCATTATCTGCCGAGCTGCTGTTCTGGCTATCGCCATTTTGATTGCTGTTGTGACCACCTGTCTGCTCTCCGTCTTGGCTGCCGCTTGCTTGGCTATAATCCCCAAAATTTCCATTACTTTGCCCCGTTGTTGATGCCACCGAATCATTTACCTTGCACTCAAGCTTTGCCAACCCGGTATTAATGCTCCCTGCATCCACCAATATGCAACCAAAACTTATATTGCCGTTAGCAGGTATCTTTGCATTATGCTCGACAGGCTTAAATATAAGCTTTCCATTTTCAAGACTGGACACAGCATTCCATATCTGATCTACTTTTGTATTGCTTGCAACAGGAATATCAACATACCATTCGGATGCTTCACTTGCATTGTTATTTTTTATGGCAACATCAATCTGGGAATACATTTTGCCTCCATTTTCCCAACTGTTACCCAACTTTACTTCCAAATTCAAATTTGATTTATTATCTTGAGAAGACGTTCCTTGAGATTTATCCGTTTCATCAGCACCGATAGCCGATGTAGCCACACTTGCCGGATTTATATCGGTTCCCGTATCAACAATCTCCTGCTTTTCTTCTTTTATTAGCTTGTTGTATGCAAAAATTCCCACAAACACAAGCATCACAGATAAAATTACAGCTAAATATACTTTTGTCAGTTTACCCTTTAACATTATAATCGATACATAAACAGGGAATAGTTCCATACTATCCCTTTTGTAACGATTTTTCACCCACCTTTCACCAAAAACCGGATTCATGATTCTGAATATTTTATATAATTTAATTTAAGATTCTAGATACCTGAATTTTTAATTCTTTAACAATTCATTGTTCCATTATTGAAATTATCTCATATTTTACTTCATAACTCCATAAAAAAATTTCATAATAAATAAAGGATATTGAACCATAAATATAGAATAAATATAATGAAACAAACTCTTCTTTAAATTCATGTGATTTTGTCAGCTTAACTCCATTTTTATGTATTACTTCATGTAACTTCAATGATGTATTATCAAGGAATTATTTTCAAATCATGCCTTAACTCGTATACAGACAAACTTATTGAAAGGAGGGCTATTCCCCCTTAAGCGGAGTAGCATTATAAGTATGTTGGAAGTAAAGGAATTGGAAATTAACGACATAAGTAATAGCGAGTATATAGAAAACCTATTCAAAAAGCTTTCCAGAATGAGAAAAATTGATATCATGGTGAGCATGGAAGACGGAAACACGGTAAATACTACACTTGTTTTCATTGGAAATGCAATATTTATAACAGATTCTTTATTTAAAAATCAACGTGTTAAAATCACATTTATTTATAACGATTATGCCTTTTACTTTTTTACCCATGTAGGCAGCATGTTGAAAATCAATATGCCCAAGACCATATACCAATTGACCAAAAGAGAGCTTGAACGTTACATAATACAGGAAGATGAAAACGCATATGTTATTTTAAAAAAGAACAAATATCGAATTTTGAACATACATACAAAAGGACTGTCATTCCAGACGCCAAAGAAGGAGCTGGCTGTTGGAGATATATTACACAACTTTACAATATGTCTGGACGATGAAGCTATTTTTGTCGATGCAGAAATCAGGCATGTTCAGAAAAGTGAGAATATGTATATTTATGGCCTGGCTTATAAGGATATATACTGGCTGGATAAAATGCAAATAATAAAATATGTCCTTAAAAACAGCCATACAAATTTAAAAAAGATGAGCGATTATTCACAGGATGAAATTTATGAGCTTTTTGAAAGATCAGGATATCTTGATAATTCAAATAGCGGATTTGAAAGCAATTTTACCGAAATGATCAATACTTTGAGAAAAATTGACGATCTGCCCCACATATCCAAAAGTTTTGTATATGTAGACAAGAACAATAATATCCTATCAGGTGCAAATATTATTAAGCTATACAATTACACTTTCCTTGCCCAGCACCTTGCAATAAAAAAAGATGCAAAGTCTAACCTTATCAGCAAGATGGATATTTACAAAACAATACAAAACTACATTTTGAACCATGATTATTTCAAGTATTACCTGTCCTATTTTGATCGGACTCTGGATTGGCACAAAGGACTGTTTCAAAGAATCAGCGAACACATAAACAACCCTGAAAAATTTTTATTTGAGGAATTAACTTGGTTTATTTCAAGGACATGTGAAAATAGTTTCTCCACAACAAATAACCCTTATACGGTTGAATATTTAAATGATCCTGATGAATTTGTCAGCTATGCGGACAAAAACATTAGAAGAATAGAAAGCGGATGTTATTGCTACAATGAGGACATTCATCTCGACAAAATCAAAAGTATTTATAGTGCTAATGATCTTTACGCAGAAAGAAAGATTTTCAGGGTATCTGCAAATGGTGATATATCTGCATATGTTGTTGCAGAAGCATATACTTCAGGCCTTAACTTATTTAATTGCATTGATAGTGCAAAGGTTTATTTTATCCACTCAAATATCGACCCAAAATCTTTCCTTGAAACTGTTCATAATGAGTTAAACAGTTTTTACAGAGAACATAATAAAAATCATTTTCACATTTTATTCAATGCAGAATGCGGAATTAATTTTGATAATATAAACCTTGAGAACTTCAAACGCATAATTGCTTCACGTGTTATTGCCAATAACGACGGTATAAGAGAATACAAAAAATACTTTAAAACAATGATGTAATATCCTTAACATTCCTTGTGCCCATAAAGACTTTAATTAATAATCAGGAAGGGCTTTTTAGCTTCTTCCTGATTTGTCTTTGCGGCTATTTTTTTTGCCTTTTTTTCTTAATTGCTATAAAATTATAGTATCATCGAAAGGAGCGGCAAAATAAGTATGAGTCAGGAAGAAATTTACTACATAACCAAAGACGACTTTTTAAACTTACCCTTAATGTATCAAGGCGTTTATCCAAATACACAATTACACCTATACTGGACCGATGATTGGTCGGAGGATTTTTATATAGAAAGTGCATATGCCGGCTTTATCAGTACATGCCTTAAAGTATCCGGCTCAGAAATACTTTTACCTGAAATTCAGGCCCATTATGCCGTGCTTGACTGGAATAATTTAGTCATTAACAAAAAGGTAAAAAAAATCATTGATAGTCAGGCATTTACAAACAATGATTATTATATTCGCATCAATGGAAGCCTTGAAAACACAGTTGATAAGATTTCAAAATATCATAGTGACAATTGGTTAATAGATAAATACGCAGATTTATTACACAGATTAAAAATTTATAATGATAAAAAAAGAGATTTTAATATTGTGACAGTTGAGCTTTGTGATTCATCGGATGAAGTGATTGCGGGTGAAATAGGATATGTAATCGGGGCCACTTACACCAGTTTAACGGGGTTTTGCGATAAAATAAATAAAAAACACAATAACTTCGGCAAGCTTCAATTGGTACTGCTTGCTAAAACATTGCAATACCATGGCTATCATTTTTGGAATTTGGGTCATCCATATATGGATTATAAAGTGGAATTAGGTGCCAAAATTACGCCAAGGCTGGAGTTTCTCAAAAAATGGCTCATTTCAAGAGATAAACAACCTGCCAAGAAACTGACTTCAGAATGCAGATTTGACTGCCGGTTTTACAGGGATATAATATAGCTCAACTGAGATTTTTAGATGCCCTTAAGCCTTGCAAACCTTGACCTTTGACACCCTCTTTTCATGCACTTCCTCCACCTTGAATACAAAACCGTCAAATTCAACTGACGGTTTATCATCATTGTCCGGTATTCTACCTAACTGTCCTACTATGAAACCTCCCAATGTTTCATAGTCTTCGGTAGGAAGCTCTACATCAAGGTAATTTCTAACGGTATAAAGACTTGTAGTCCCATTAATAATATATGTATTTTCATCTAATTTATCTATATCCTTTTCTACTTCATCATCCTCATCAAATATGTTTCCCACAATCGCTTCAATCAGGTCTTCCAAAGTGATAATACCTGCTGTACCGCCAAATTCATCAATAATAACAGCCATATGGGTATTATTCTTTTGCATTTCTTTAAAAAGCTCATCGGTCCTTTTAGAATCAGGGACAAAATATGGCCGTCTCGTTATATCTCTTATGTTAAAATTTTTTCTAGCTTCATCATCGGATAAATACTGGATAACATATTTCGCATGCAGCACACCAACAATGTTGTCAATATTATCTTCATAAACAGGTATCCTTGAATACTTTTCCTTATTAATAAATGAAACCACTTCTTCGAATGTTGCATCTACTGGAAGTGCTCCAATATCAGTCCTGTGGGTCATAATATCCGTAACTGTTTTATTGTCAAAATCAAATATGTTGTTAATTACCTCTTTTTCTATTTCATGTATAGAACCATTTTCCTCTCCTACATCAACCATCATTCTGATTTCTTCCTCAGTAACCTTTTCATCCTTTTCATTTGGATTAACACCAAACAGTCTGACAAAGAAGTTTGTTGAATATGTAAGAAATTTAACAAATGGTGAAGTTACAACCGACAGGAAATTAAGGGGACCGGCCGCAAACATTGAAATGGATTCTGCCTTCTTCATTGCGAGCCTTTTAGGTACCAATTCTCCAAGAACGAGTGTAAAATATGATAATATTATCGTAATTATTACCACAGAAGTATTTCTAAGCCACACATCAGGTATATGTACTCCTGTTTTTTTAATCACATCCACAAGTCTTCCTGAAAAGCTTTCTGCCGCAAATGCACTTGCAAGAAAACCTGCAAGTGTAATTCCGATTTGAATGGTTGCAAGAAACTTGCTCGGCTCTTTCAGCAATTTATTTATAATACCAGCCTTTTTATTGCCTTCCTCTGCCATTAGTTTTATCTTGTTATCATTAAGCGAAATCAATGCAATTTCCGATGCAGCAAAGAATGCATTGAGCAATATGAGAACAATCAAAAACATAATCTCGGCAAACATATTTATAGCCTCCAATAGCTAAAAAATTTTAGACTTCAATAATTATATACCCAGTTATATGACTGGTTAAACAAAAAATTTTATAGCAGCCACACTTTTTTTAAAGAGTGTGGCCGCACTTTTTCATTAATAGTTTTCTTTTCTTACTTCAAAGAAGGCTTTAGGATGTGCACAGACCGGACAAACCTCAGGTGCTTTCTTACCCATTACAAGATGACCGCAGTTTCGACATTCCCACATGGTCTCTTCCGCCTTTTCAAAAACCTTTTGCATTTCAACATTCTTAAGAAGTGCACGGTATCTTTCCTCATGAGACTTCTCAATTTTTGCGACCATTCTAAACTGTGCTGCCAGGGCTTTAAATCCTTCTTCTTCCGCATCCTTTGCAAATCTTTCATACATATCGGTCCACTCATAGTTTTCACCTTCAGCAGCACTGAGAAGATTAGCTGCTGTATCGTTAAGCCCGCCAAGAGCTTTAAACCACAACTTCGCATGTTCCATTTCATTCTTTGCCGTATCTTCAAATATTGCTGCAATTTGCTCATAACCTTCTTTTCTTGCAACAGATGCAAAATATGTGTACTTGCTCCTTGCTTGAGTTTCACCGGCAAATGCTTCCCTCAAGTTCTTTTCTGTTTTTGTTCCTTTGATATCCATTGTTTCCTCTCCTTTGTTCGTTAATCTGTCAAATTTCTGTATGAATAGTATTCCACAATACAACAACAAAAAATACCGGATTCTCAATTCCTCGTCCCATTTTATTCTACTTCTAGTTTAGATGAGTAAAATGTCATGTTTTTGGAAATACTTCTACAAAGTATAAAATAATGAGGAGATGTTTTTTGAATAAAGATGTTAAAAAAAATATTATCATTTATTTCATATAAAGAAAAAACAACTGACCGCTTTTTCATTCCTGACTCAAGTGAATATAAATCAGAAAACAATGAGAAAAATGAAATGGGTAAAGAAATTTTTCATAAGAAGAATAAGCGGGGAATCAAAAGACCCATTCCCATTGAACAACTTAATAAACATGCAGACGATACGGTAAAACCGCCTTCCGATGAAAGCATTTCAAATGATATCGAACTTAATATAAAGTATATTGAAGAATGCTTTAATTATCCACAAAACAGCGATATTGTCATTAGAAGATTGCAAGTAGCGGGAAAATATAAGGCATTTATTTTTTATATAGATGGAATGGCAGACCGTACTACCATTAACAATTCCATAGTTAAACCGTTGATGAATTCCGGCAAGTTTGCTGGAGCTCCAAATGAGGAACTCATTGATTATATAATTGAAAATGTCATAGAAACTAACCAGATTAATAAGGTTACGACTCAAAACGAAGCAATACATGCTGCTCTTTCTGGAGATACCTGTGTCTATATCGACGGATACCCCTATTATATCATTTGCGACTCAAAAGGATATGAAAAACGCGGTGTTGAAAAGCCACAGGTTGAGGGAGTTGTTAAAGGAGCACAGGAGGCTTTTAACGAAAATTTGAGGACAAATATAACTTTAGTTCGAAGAATCCTCAAAAATAAAAATTTAACAACAGAGTTTATCGAAGTCGGTAAACGAAATAAGGCAAATTGTGCCATTCTATACTTAGACGGGCTTGTAAACCCTGCTATTGTTAAAGAAGTAAAAAGAAGGATCGAAGAAATCAGTACTGACCTTATAATGGGTGACGGTTTTTTGGAACAATTTATTGAAGACACTCCATGGTCAATAATCCCTTCCATATTATCTACCGAAAGACCCGATAGAACAGTATCACATATAGTTGAAGGCAAAGTGGCAATCATTGTGGAAGGAACTCCTTTTGCATTAATAGCACCCGTTACCATAGCCGACCTGCTGCATACATCCGAAGACTCCACCTTAAGATGGCAGTATGGAACATTGCTGCGGTTAATAAGAATTTTTGCGATTTTCGTTGCAACCCTTCTTCCGGGACTTTATGTTGCTTTGACCACATTCCACCGAGAAATGATACCTACAGATTTACTCATAGCAATTGCGAAAGCTAGGGAAAATGTTCCTTTTCCGACCATTATTGAAGTATTGTTTATGGAGCTTTCGTTTGAGTTAATACGTGAGGCCGGTATACGTATACCCGGCATTATAGGTAACACAATCGGTATTATCGGTGCGTTAATATTGGGACAGGCTGCAGTTCAAGCTAATCTTGTAAGTCCTGTATTGATCATTGTAATAGCTTTTACAGGCTTAGGAAACTTTGCCATACCTGATTTTAGCCTTGCATTCGGAGCAAGAATTATGAGAGTTTTTTTTATCTTCCTAGCTGCAATACTAGGCTTTTTCGGTGTTTCTCTCGGTATCCTGATTATGCTGGCTATACTGGTAAACATGAGATCATTCGGTGCTCCCATGTTAAGTACCGTCGCACCAAGGACAGCGAAAAGCAAAGATTTTATTTTGAGATATCCGTTATGGATGCAGGAGAAAAGGCCTGACTACCTTAATACACTTGATGACAGAAGGCAGCCGCATATTTCAAAACTCTGGACAAAAAAAAGAGCAGCTTGGTATAAAGACAAATCGAAAAAGGGAGATGATGAACGTGAATAGTGAAGGTAAAATAGGTACATTTGAAGCTATATGCCTGACAACACTTATTTTGACAAATAAGGTGTTTTTCACAAGTATTGCATTTATTGTTCAAAAAACGGGCACAGCTGCGTGGTATGCTACATTGGTATCATGTACTGTCGTTCTTATCCCCTTCTTTTTATTATACTTGCTTTTAAGAAGATTTCCGGGTAAAGACATAACTCAAGTATATGAGTCGGTTCTAGGTAAAGTAGTAGGTAAAGCAGTGGTTTTTATATTTTGCATAATGGCAATTTTCTATTCAGGCTCTAATTTAAGGGAATTTGTAGAAATGATCAAGGTATATAATCTGCCCACTACTCCCACCAGTCTCATCATGTCGAGCTTTTTATTGGTGGCAGTTATTATTTCTTCTTACGGTTTTGAATGCATAGCACGAATATGTGCCGTATGCTTTATTCCCATTGCAGCAGGCTTGATATTGATACTGCTTCTTGCTTCACCTGAGTATAATTTCAACCATCTCAAACCTGTCGGGGGCTACGGAGTTGATGTTACATTATTAAACAGCTTTTTAAGAAGCTCGGCCTATATGGAATTTACAGTTTTAACCATAGTCACGAGTGCAATCGGGGGACATAGAAACTATAAAAAAATAGGTATTATAAGCATATTGCTTTCGGGTGTAATTTTATCAGCTTCAATAATTTGTTACCTCATGGCATTTGGATATTCCACCTGCAATGAAAATATTTCAGGAATGTTTGAACTATCCAGATCAATTTATTTCAACAGGTTTTTCCAGAGAGTAGAGTCGGTTTTCTTATTTATCTGGGTTTTCTCTTCTGTAATAACAACGACTGTGACTTTTTATATAGGCGTACTTATTTATTGCAAAGCATTTTCTATCAAAAATCACAGGCCTTTGCTTTTGCCTTTTGCAATATTGACATTTATTGTAGCCATATTGCCCCGCAGCATGCAGGAAATTGCACAAATCAATGTAGTTTTCCTGCGTCAATACAGTGTATTTGTATTAACAACTCCATCTATTATAGCTTTAATCATATCCTTGATTTTTAAGAAGAAGGGGAAGAATGCTAATGCTTAAAAGGTTTTATGTTTTATTTCTTATTGTGCCTATAATTTTAAGCTGTTTATCGGGATGCTTTGATGCAAGGGAAATTGACGATGAGATTTATGCCATCAGTGTAGGTGTGGACAAAGGAGTTAATAACAAGCTCAGAATAACCGTTCAGTATCCAACATATAAATCTGATTCGGGAGGAGGAAGTAGCGAAGATCAAAGCATGGCACAAAGCAAAAATGTACAGGGGGGAAGCAATGTTCATACCATTGAAGCCCCAACCATGCTTGAAGGTATTGATATGCTCAGTATGGCCAGTTCACGCAGAATCTCATTAATTCATACAAAATGGCTCATCTTCTCGGAGGATTTTGCAAAGCTTGGTATTGGTGGATATTTAGGAGGACTTGAACGTTTCAGGGAAACAAGAACTACTATGTCAATCGTTATAACAAAAGGAAAAGCAGAAGATTTTATTAAAGAAAACGAATCCAATATCGGAAGCAGCCTGTCAAAAGCAGTAGAGCTTTTAATGGCACAAGCAAACACTACCGGTTATTTCCCTCAAATTACATTTTCAGACTTTTACAGAAATCTTCTGTCCTCGTACAAGCAATCCGTAGCATTATATGGCGGAGTCAACAATTTTAAAACCCTTGAAGATAAAGATGTTGAGGAACCTCAATTAGTTACCGGCAAAGGCTTTCTTCCTGGAGAATTGCCAAGAAGAGGTGTAGAAAAAAGAGAGTTGGTAGGGCTTGCAATATTTGATGGTGATAAAATGGTCGGAACACTTGATTCCTATGAAACTACATTCTACATGATGCTTACAGGTAATTTTGTAAGCGGAAGAGTTTCCATTCCGGACAAATACAGTCCTAATCATGCAGTTGTATTAGATCTCCATAATAGCAGGAAACCGAAAGTTAAAGCTTATTTCAAGAATGGAAAGCCAATAATAGACTTAAAAATTTCAATGGAGGCGGAATTATATGCAATTCAAGCCCGCACCGAATATGAAAAGCCAAATATGATAAATGATATTGAGTCTCAGATTAAAGAATTCTTATTTAAAGGGATGAATGACACCATAAAAAAGACACAAGAAGAGTATGGCGTTGATATTTTCGGTTTTGGCGGATGGATGGCCGGTAACTTTTTTACTATTGATGAGTGGGAAAAATATAACTGGCTCTCCCATTATAAAGATGCTGTAATTAATTTGGATTTACAGTTAGATGTTCGAAGAACAGGTTTAGTCTTCAATTCTTCATCATTTTTTTCAACAAAAGGAGCGATTAAAAAATGATATATTTACTAATTCCTTTTTTACTAGCTGTAGGTTATTACACCTGCAGCTACGGAGTATTTATAATGAAAAAAGAGAAGAACATTCTTGCCGCCGTAGGAACCATTGCCCTTGGGATTATTGGTGTGATCGTTCCCATAATAGTTTTTCTTATAAAGTATTAATCCGACTTATGATAAGAAGGATCATCCTTTTGATTTTAAATCAGAATGGTTGCAGCTGCAACTGCTGCTTCCTCGCCCATGAGGACAGCCTATACATTTGGCACCTCTTTTTTTCTCGATTACAATTTTAGCAATTGCAACAGCTACAATTGCTAAAATAATTAAAATTACAATAACGTTACCCATAATATCACCCTATACACTTAATCCCATCTTTTTATTTGCTTTAACATTTCCAAGCCTCATAAAATATACCACAATGCCTGCTATGGCACATACCGCAATCAAGCCTGGAAGGAAAGCAGTGCCAAAAGCACCTGTAGTCAATAATGTGCCTATCTGATAAGTAATAAATGAGACTGTATATCCCATGCCTAATTGGAATGCTATTCCGCCCAACAACCACTTTTTATCACCCATCTCGGCATTCATAGCACCAATAGCAGCAAAACACGGTGGTGTAAACAGATTGAACATCAGATATGCCAATGCGGCTACAGAGGTCAAGCCTATTACATCTGCAACGTTTGTTGCTCCTTCAATCAAAGCAAAATCTTCCGTATCGATAAAATTAGTAATTCCGTATACTACAGCCAATGTGCCAACTACATTCTCTTTTGCTATAAATCCGGTAACAGCTGCTGCGGCCAATTGCCAAACACCGAATCCTAAAGGTACCAGTAGAATAGCAATCGGTGACGCGATGCTGGCTAAAATGCTTGTGTTTTCTGCTCCTTCGGCAACCACTTGCAATTTCCAGTCAAATGTCTGCATGATTTGTACCGCGGTATTGCAAAGAAGGATAATTGTACCTGCTTTTATGATAAATGCTTTTGCTCTCGAAAGCATTTCAATTACAGCTCTTTTAATACTCGGGAATCTATACTCCGGCAACTCCATTATGAAGAAGGACCTTGCATTCTTCTCACCTGTGATTCTCACTAGGATAAGAGCTCCGATTATAATAAGTAAAATTCCTATAAAGTACATTGATGTTCCCACCCATGCTGCATCGTTAAAAAACACACCTGCAAAAAGTGCAATTACAGGCAGTTTCGCTCCGCATGGCATAAAAGGCGTAAGCATGGCAGTAGTTCTTCTCTGTCTGTCATTTTTTATTGTTCTGGTAGCCATAACCCCGGGAATGGCACAACCTGTACCAATAATCATGGGTATAATAGACTTACCCGACAATCCGACTTTTTTAAAGAAACGGTCCATAACAACAGCCACACGTGCCATATATCCGCAATCCTCAAGCAATGCCAGCAGGAAAAACAGCACCATAATCAGCGGAAGAAATCCAACAACGGCTCCAACTCCACCTATAATTCCATCTAAAAGAATACTGCTTAATACAGGAGACACTCCTTCTCCAAGCAATCCTTCCACCCAACCATGGAGTCCGTCGATCCACCCTACAAGTATGTCTGCTAAAAACGGTCCAACATATGTCTGTGAAATAGAAAATACAGCCCACATCACCACAGCAAAGATGGGTATTCCAAGCCATTTATGTGCTATAATCCTATCTGCAGCATCCTGCTTTGTTTGTTTACTGCTGCTTACTTTTCTATTTTCAACTTCTGAAACTATATTTTTAACAAATTCAAACCTTTTCTTATCGGAAGCTTCAACTTCTGCTTTATCAGCCATATTAACTCCGGATCCGTCAAAGGGTGCTTGTTGTTTCTTCCCCTTGGCGTTTATAGCAGCAGATATAAGCTCCTGCAAACCGTTTTTACTTCTGGCAGTAGATATTGTTTCAACAACGGGACATTGCAATCTTTTAGATAATAAATCTACATTTATAATCGTGGCCTTTTTCTTGTTTAAGTCACTTTTATTAAGTGCAATGACAACCGGTATTCCTAGCTCAAGAATCTGAGTCGTAAAAAACAGGCTTCTGCTAAGGTTAGAGGCATCAACTATATTAATTATTACATCCGGATTTTCGTTTTTAACGAAATCCCTCGTAATGCTTTCTTCGGAAGAAAAAGGCGACATGGAATATGCCCCGGGAAGGTCTACTGCAAAAACATCAGTATTTCCTTTAATTAAACTTTTCTTAATCTTTCCTTCTTTTTTTTCTACTGTTACACCTGCCCAGTTACCTACATGCTCAGTCTTCCCTGTTATAGCATTGAACAATGTTGTTTTTCCACTATTGGGATTTCCCATAAGTGCTACTTTCATACAATCCCCCCCGTGCCAAATATATTGCGTGTTTATTATGTTGTCTCATTATGTTATTTGTTAGGCTAGCTTAACTCTTCGTTACACGTCACCCTAATATATTTTTTAAAACACTAATGCGAATTAAATATTTTATTGATTAAACAATGATAGCTTGGGCCAGCTCCTTATCGATGCTGTATCTTGCGTCCTTTAGAGAAATAATATAGTTATCGCAAAGAACAGATAAAACAGTTACAGTTTCACCTTTGTAACATCCTAAAGTAAATAGAAAATTCTTGAGTTCCTCATCAACTGACTTAATATCTTTAATTGTATATTCCTCGTTAATTTGAGCTTCTGCTAAATTTCTCGCACCACTTCTATTCACATCTATTTTTTTACCTGACGAAATTACAAGTCTATTACTAGCTATAGAATTCATATCCAACCCTCCCGACAAAACTTTAAAACATTTATTGTAATTGATAATCATTATCATTATGTTAGCTTCAACTAACATTTTATCAGGAGTTCTTCCCTCTGTCAATCCCTTTTTGGAATGTTTTTCATTTAATAAATTTTTTCACGGTCTATTTGTTTATTATTTTATTCAAGTAAAGTTTTTGCTTTTAACCTAATGAAAAAATCAAATGACATTTATTCTTCATCTTTGTTATAGGAACAACCTAGAATGAGTAGGATGATCAACGCCATCTCCTAGTACACACCATTTTGGTCTTATATTATACAGTTCTTCCTTGAATGTTTTAACTCTTATTTATTTCCCTAAAACTCAGGTCCATGAAACTAAAAAACTTTATTTGAACTTTTCTGGTATTGATTAATACAACACAATAACTCCAACTATTATACAAATGTAAAAAGAGAACAAGATTTGCTGCAACTATCAATGATATCCTCGCATTTTTCCAACATAGATGAAATAGATATATATTTGAACAAATAATCACACTCGTATAATAGTTTTTGGAGGGTTTAAGTTAAGAAATTTCCAGTTACAAACCCT